>JAFOXR010000027.1 GCA_017391675.1 Muribaculaceae bacterium | reverse complement strand
TGTATGCGTTTTTTTTGCTAATTTTGTGCAGAATACTAGACAGAAATATTTTTACATGGCACAAACACCATTATTAGAACGGCTTGAGGGCTTAGATGCACGATTTGAAGAAATTGGCACGCTTATTACCGACCCGTCGGTAATTGCCGACATGAAACGGTATGTCAAGCTGAGCAAGGAATACAAGGAACTGGAAGAGCTGCTAAAAGCAGCCAATAAATACAAAGCGGCATTGTCGGGTATCTATGAAGCCCGCATGATTCTGGAAACCGAGAGCGACGAGGACCTTCGCGAAATGGCAAAGGAAGAGCTAGAAGCTAATACTGCTGCTATCCCAAGAATGGAAGAGGAAATAAAACTGCTTCTTATCCCCGAAGATCCGGAAGACAGCCGCAATGCTATTGTTGAAATTCGTGGCGGTACGGGTGGCGACGAGGCTGCCATTTTTGCCGGCGACCTTTTCCGCATGTACACTAAATACTGCGAAACGAAAGGCTGGAAAACCGAAATCTCCAGCTTCAACGAAGGCGCTGCAGGCGGTTTCAAGGAAATAGTGTTTACCGTTACCGGTCCTGATGTTTACGGAACGCTGAAATATGAATCGGGGGTTCACCGTGTACAGCGTGTACCCGCAACCGAGACGCAAGGCCGCGTTCACACTTCGGCAGCATCGGTAGCTGTGCTGCCCGAAGCAGAGCCATTTGATGTGGAAATCAACGAAGGCGAAATCAAATGGGACACATTCCGAAGCGGCGGCGCCGGCGGACAGAATGTAAACAAGGTGGAATCGGGAGTGCGACTTCGCTATATGTGGAAGAATCCTAATACCGGCGAAGTGGAAGAAATCCTTATCGAATGTACCGAAACCCGCGACCAGCCAAAGAACAAGGAACGCGCCTTGACTCGCCTACGCTCTTTCATCTACGACAAAGAGCATCAGAAGTATGTAGACGACATTGCATCACGCCGCAAAACAATGGTATCTACTGGTGACCGTTCGGCAAAGATACGCACCTATAACTATCCGCAAGGCCGCATCACCGACCACCGCATAGGGTACACAATATATAATCTGGCTGCATTTATGGACGGAGATATTCAAGACTGCATCGATCATCTGATTGTAGCTGAAAACGCAGAGAAATTAAAAGAAAACGAATTATAATATGAACAAGCAAGATTTAATCAACAACATCAAGGCAAAAAAGTCTTTCTTATGCGTGGGACTTGATCCTGACTTGGACAAAATGCCTGAGAGCCTTAAAGGCAACCTTTACGAATTCAACAAAGCAATCATTGATGCTACTGCTCAATATGCTGTAGCTTACAAGCCAAACCTTGCTTTCTATGAAGTTCTAGGTTCTAAAGGCGTTGAGGAATTTGAAAAGACAGTGAAATATATTCAGGACAACTACCCAGACATCTTTATCATTGCCGACGCTAAGCGCGGTGACATAGGCAACACTTCAAAGATGTATGCAAAGAGCATGTTTGAGCACACCAATGTAGATGCCATTACAGTGGCTCCCTACATGGGCGAAGACAGCGTGACACCATTCCTAGGATATGACGGCAAATGGGTGATTCTTCTTGCTCTTACTTCCAACAAGGGTTCCCAGGACTTCCAGTTCGGCAAGGACGAGAACGGCACTCCCCTATTTGAAAAAGTTCTCCGCAAATCGGCTGAATGGGGCGATGACAACAACATGATGTATGTGGTAGGCGCAACTCAAGGAAAGATGTTTGAAGAAATCCGCCGCATCGCACCAAAGAGCTTCCTGCTTGTTCCTGGCGTGGGTGCTCAAGGCGGCAGCCTTAGCGAAGTAGCTAAATACGGCATGACCGATGAGTGCGGATTGCTAGTAAACTCTTCACGCGGTATCATTCACGCTTCTAAAGACGAAGACTTTGCAAGCGTTGCTGCATCAAAGGCTAAAGAGTTGCAGGAAGAAATGGCTGCAATTCTAGCAAATGCCGGAATTGCATAAAGCTGCAATTGCACACAAAAACATACATATTGATGGAGATTTGCAAAAGAATTATTACTTTTGCAACAAATTAATTATGACTAATATTCAATTTTAATTTTATAACGATATGACAATCGATCAATTCAATTTTGCCGGCAAAAAGGCAATTGTTCGCGTGGACTTTAATGTTCCATTGGACGAAAACGGAAAAGTAACTGATGACACTCGTATCCGCGGTGCCCTACCTACACTTAAGAAAATCCTTGCTGACGGTGGTAGCCTTATCATCATGTCACACATGGGCAAGCCAAAAGGCAAAGTAAATCCTAAGTTCTCTCTAGGACAAATTAAAGATGTTGTAGCTGACAGACTAGGTGCTAATGTAGAATTTGCTCCTGACTGCGCAAAAGCTAGCGAAGCTGCTGCAGCATTGAAGCCAGGTGAAGTTCTTCTTCTAGAAAACCTTCGTTTCTATCCAGAAGAAGAAGGCAAGCCAGTGGGCATCGACAAAGAAGATCCTGCTTACGAAGAAGCTAAAAAAGCAATGAAGGCTAGCCAAAAAGAATTTGCAAAGACTCTTGCTAGCTATGCTGATGTTTATGTAAACGACGCTTTCGGTACTGCTCACCGCAAGCACGCTTCTACTGCAGTTATTGCCGACAGTTTTGACGCTGACCACAAGATGCTTGGCTACTTGATGGAAAAAGAAGTGAACGCTGTAGAAAATGTACTTAACAACATCAAGCGTCCATTTACTGCTATCATGGGCGGTTCTAAAGTATCTACTAAGATTGGTATCATCGAAAACCTTATGGATAAGGTTGACAACCTAATCCTTTGCGGTGGTATGACATACACATTTGCTAAGGCTCTTGGCGGAACTGTAGGTCTTTCTATCTGCGAAAACGACAAGCTAGACCTAGCTCTTAACATCATCGAAAAAGCTAAGGCTAAAGGCGTAAACCTAGTTCTTGGTACTGACTGTGTTGCTGCCGATTCTTTCAGCAACGACGCTAATACTCAAGTTGTTCCTGCTGGAAATATTCCTGAAGGTTGGGAAGGTCTTGATGCAGGTCCTGAAACTCGCGCTAAATTTGCCGATGCAATCAAGACTGCTAAGACTATCCTTTGGAACGGTCCTGCCGGAGTATTCGAATTTGACAACTTCACTGCAGGCTCACGCGCTATCGCTGACGCTATCGTTGAAGCTACCGAAAACGGAGCATTCTCTCTTGTAGGCGGTGGTGACTCTGTGGCTTGTGTAAACAAGTTCGGTCTTGCCGATAAGGTTTCTTATGTATCAACTGGTGGTGGTGCTCTTCTAGAAGCTATCGAAGGAAAAGTTCTTCCAGGTATTGCTGCTATTAAAGGTTAAAATCACTGCATTTTAAGTATATTTAAGGCTCATTCCTCACCGAATGAGCCTTTTCTCTTTTAAATAATTCCGTTTTTGATTCGTTTTCAATTTTTTATTATTAAATTTGCATGATACATAACATTAATTTAAACGGAGATTATTTCTTATACCATAGAAAGTTTTAATTCTATCTATAGAAATACTTAAACGAAAAACAAACTTAAGTTACTATAAAAATTCATACTAACAGTTATGGCAGAAAACAAAGAAAAATTGTTTACCGAATTTCCTCCGATTTCTACCGCTGAATGGAAAGCCAAAGTTGAGGCCGACCTTAAAGGTGCAGATTTCGAGAAGAAACTAGTTTGGCGAACAAACGAAGGTTTTAATGTACAGCCAATGTATCGTGCTGAAGACATTAAAGATTTGAAAACAACCGATTCTCTTCCGGGCGAATATCCTTTCGTTCGTGGTACAAAGACCAACAACAACTGGTATATCCGCCAAGAAATCGTAGTTGAAGATGTTAAGAAGGCTAACGAAAAAGCTCTAGACATTCTCAACAAGGGTGTTGACTCTCTTGGCTTCAAGCTAGCAGTTGAACCTAGCGCAGAGAATATTGCTGCATTACTTGAAGGCATCTGCCTTGAAGCAGTTGAAATCAACTTCTCTTGCTGTCCCGGCAAAGCTGTTGAACTAGCTAAGGTTCTTGTTGACTACATCAAGGCCAATAAGGCTGAAGAAAAGTTCAACGGTTCAATCGATTTCAATCCTTACAAGAGATTGCTAAAGCATGGCCTTGCATTCTCTAAGGATATCACAGCTACTGCTGTAGAATTGGTTAAGGCTGTTGCTGATGTAAAGAAATTGCGCGTTCTTTCAGTTGACTCTATTATGCTAGTCAATGCAGGTGCATATATCTATCAAGAAATAGGCTATGCTCTAGCATGGGGTAATCAATGGATGACTGCCCTTACTGAAGCAGGTCTTTCGGCTGACGAAGTTGCTAAACGCATTAAGTTCAACATGGGTGTTTCTACCAACTACTTCATGGAAATCGCTAAGTTCCGTGCAGTACGCATGCTTTGGGCGCAAATCGTTAAGCAATATGAACCAGCATGCGAATGCGCTTGCAAAATGGCTGTTCATGCTATTACTTCTGAGTTCAACCAGACTATATATGACGCTCATGTGAACTTGCTTCGTACTCAAACAGAAGCTATGTCGGCAGTAATTGCTGGTATTGACTCTCTAACTGTAGTTCCATTTGACAAGCAATATAAGACTCCAGGCGAATTCTCTGAACGCATGGCTCGCAATCAACAGCTTCTTCTTAAAGAAGAATCAGACATGGATAAGATTGTTGACCCTGCTGGTGGTTCTTACTATGTTGAAACTCTTACAGTATCTATCGCACAAGAAGGCTGGAAGGTATTCTTGGCTGTAGAAGACAACGGCGGTTTCGAAGCACAAGTACAAGCTGGTGATGTGCAAAAGGCAATCAATGCATCGGCTGAAAAACGCCACACTGATGTTGCTCGCCGCAAGGAAGACTTGCTAGGTACTAACCAATTCCCTAACTTCAATGAAATGGCTAACGACAAGATTGAAGAAACTGGTTGCAAGTGCTGCTGCAGTCACGAGGCTGAAGGTGCTGTTGAAGCATTGAACGGAAAGCGTGCAGCAAGTGACTTTGAAGACTTGCGTCTTGCTACCGAAAGAGCAGCTAACCGTCCTAAGGTGTTCATGCTTACTATCGGTAACTTGGCTATGCGCCTTGCTCGTTCTCAATTCTCTTCTAACTTCTTTGCTTGTGCAGGCTACGAGATCATCGACAACCTAGGCTTTGCAACAGTTCAAGAAGGTGTAGATGCAGCATTGGCTAAAGAAGCTGATGTTATTGTACTATGCTCTAGCGATGATGAATATGCAGAACTTGCTCCTGAAGCATACAAATATTTGAATGGACGCGCTGAATTTGTTGTAGCAGGTGCTCCAGCATGCAGCGAAGACCTAAAAGCAATTGGTATTACTAACTTTGTGAATGTCAAGAGCAATGTTCTTGAAACACTTAAGGCATTCAACGCTAAACTATTAAAATAACATCGACTATGAAACCTAATTTTAAAAATATAGATATCGCAACCGATGCTTTTAATGTTAAGCATAATCCGATTGCCGAAGACCAAACTTGGCTAACTCCTGAGCTTATTCCAGTTAAGCCTATTTATACTAAGCAAGACTTGGAAGGTCTTGAACACCTAGAATATGTTGCTGGTATTCCTCCTTTCTTGAGAGGTCCATACAGCGGCATGTATGCTATGCGTCCTTGGACTGTGCGCCAATATGCAGGCTTCTCTACTGCTGCAGAATCTAATGCATTCTACCGCCGTAACCTTGCATCTGGACAGAAGGGGCTTTCTGTAGCATTCGACCTTCCTACTCACCGCGGATATGATGCCGACCACGAACGCGTTGTTGGTGATGTTGGTAAAGCCGGTGTTTCTATCTGCTCTATTGAAGACATGAAGGTTCTATTTGATGGTATTCCATTGAACAAGATGTCAGTTTCTATGACAATGAACGGTGCCGTTCTTCCAGTTCTTGCATTCTATATCAATGCAGGTCTAGAACAAGGCGCTAAACTTGATGAAATGGCAGGTACTATCCAGAACGATATTTTGAAGGAATTCATGGTGCGTAACACTTATATCTATCCACCAGAATTCTCAATGCGTATCATTGCTGACATTTTTGAGTACACTTCTCAAAACATGCCTAAGTTCAACTCAATCTCTATTTCTGGTTACCACATGCAAGAAGCAGGTGCAACAGCCGATATCGAACTTGCATATACTCTTGCCGACGGTCTTGAATACCTTCGCGCAGGTGTTAATGCTGGTATGAGCATCGACCAGTTCGCTCCTCGCCTATCATTCTTCTGGGGCATCAGCATGCACTTCTTCATGGAAATCGCTAAGATGCGTGCTGCTCGTATGCTTTGGGCTAAGATTGTTAATCAATTCGGTCCTAAGAATCCTAAGTCACTTGCATTGCGTACTCACAGCCAGACATCAGGTTGGTCTCTTACTGAACAGGATCCATTCAACAATGTTGGCCGTACATGTATCGAAGCAATGGCAGCTGCGCTAGGTCACACTCAATCATTGCACACTAATGCTCTTGACGAAGCTATCGCACTTCCAACCGACTTCTCTGCTCGTATTGCTCGTAATACTCAGATTTATATCCAACAAGAAACTTACATCTGTAAGGAAGTTGACCCATGGGCTGGTTCTTACTATGTAGAATCTCTTACAAACGAAATCGCACAGAAGGCATGGGCTCATATCCAAGAAGTTGAAAAGCTTGGCGGTATGGCTAAGGCTATCGAATCTGGTATTCCAAAGATGCGTATCGAAGAAGCTGCTGCCCGCACTCAAGCTCGTATTGACTCAGGACAACAAACTATCGTAGGTATCAACAAATACCGTCTTGCAGAAGAAGCTCCGCTTGACATTCTTGAAATCGACAACACTGAAGTTCGTAAAGAACAAGTTGAACGCCTTCAAGTTCTACGAGGCGAGCGTGATGAAGAAGCTGTTAAGCAAGCTCTTGCTGCTATCACAGAGTGCGTAAGAACAAAGAAAGGCAACTTGCTTGACCTTGCTGTTAAGGCTGCAGGAGTTCGCGCTTCTCTAGGCGAAATCTCTGATGCTTGCGAGGAAGTTGTAGGTCGCTATAAAGCTGTAATTAAAACTATTTCAGGCGTGTATTCATCAGAAGCTAAACAAGATGACAACTTCAAGAAAGCACAAGAAATGTGTGAGAAGTTTGCTAAACAAGAAGGTCGTCAACCTCGTATCATGATTGCAAAGATGGGTCAAGACGGTCACGACCGTGGTGCTAAGGTTGTTGCTACTGGATATGCCGATTGCGGTTTCGATGTGGATATGGGACCACTGTTCCAAACTCCAGCCGAAGCTGCTCGTCAAGCAGTAGAAAACGATGTGCACATTCTTGGTGTATCTTCACTTGCTGCAGGACACAAGACTCTTGTTCCTCAAGTAATCGAAGAGCTTAAGAAACTTGGTCGCGAGGACATCGTAGTTGTTGCAGGTGGTGTTATCCCAGCTCAAGACTATGATTTCTTATACAAGGCAGGCGTTGCTGCAATCTTTGGACCTGGTACTCCAGTTGCAACATCTGTAATCAAAATGCTTGAAATCCTTCTAGACGAATAATCTCAGCATTTAATTCATAATCAAATAGCCGTGAGGAAAAATCCCCACGGCTATTTTTTGGTCTGTACTCTCTGAAAGTCATTGAACACAAAAAACTGGAAGAATATTATTCTCCCAGTTTTACAATCAAGTATTAATATAAGATTTATTTTTCTGCAAATAATGCATTGAATTCATCAACATTTACAGTTTTTTCGTCAAGCTTAACAGCATTCTTGATTTCAGCATATAGCTTATTGTCTACCGACTGTTGAACAATTTGAGAACGGTATTCCTTATTTTCTAGAATATCCTTAGCATATTTCTCAATCATATCTTCTGGAATATTTGTCATTCCATATTGAGCAAATTGTTGATAAGCAATACGCTTAGCATCTGCCAATAGATCGTCATCATTAACCTTAACATCTAGTTGCTTAGCAGCTTGTTCCTTGATAAGTTGCCATTCTAGCTGAGGTACCATCTTTGTAAATTCTTCGTCAATATTTTCAGCTGTGTACTTATTGTCTTGACGAACTAGCCACTTCTTCAAGAATTCAGTAGGCAATTCTAGTGTACCAACTTGTTCACGCAATACCTTTTCAGCATCTACTGTAAAGCGGAAATTGCTATCATTTACAAGTTGGCCTGCAATCATTTCCTTCAACTTAGCAAAGTATTCTTCTTCATTCTTGCATGAATCTTTTCCGAATACAGCATCAAACAATTCTTGATTAAGTTCTGCAGGTTGATTTACAAGAATTTCATTAACAGTCAACTTGAAATCGCTCTTTATATCAGCTTGTTCTCTATCAACATTCATCATTGAAGACAATTCTCCTAGATTTCCTTCACAAGTAGCCCAAGGATTGAAAACGATTTCATCACCTAGCTTCTTATCGGCAAATTTAGCCTTCTCATCTTCACTCTTGAAATATTGTGGAGCAACGATTGTTGATTCTACATTCAAGCCATTTTCCTTCACTGCACCATTTTCGTCAAGTTCTACCATTGAACCCTTAACCAAAGCAGTTGCATCTACTTGCTCACCCTTCACCTGTTTACCGAAGCGCTTGCAAAGCATTTCATTTTGTTGGTCAACCATCTTCTGGTCAACTTCAATATTATAATAAGGTACAGTAACTGTATTGTCTAGCTTCAAGCTTACTTCAGGTGCGAAACCAACTTCGAACTTGAAAGAGAAATCCTTCATTGTATCGAAATTCACTTCTTCTGCATTTGAAATGATAGGTTCACCTAGGATATTCAACTTGTTTTCTTGTATATAATTAACAAGATTATCGTAGATTTCGCGATTTACTATTTCAACTAGTACATCTTTTCCATACTTCTTCTGCAATAGACTAGCAGGAACATGACCAGGACGGAAACCAGGAAGCGGATGCTTCATACCGATCTGTTTCAATTCCTTCTTTACTTTTTCTTGATAATCCTTTTCTTCAATTGATAAAGTGATAACACCATTCACATTATCAATTCTATCCAATGTTACATTCATCTTGTAGAATATATTTTTTAAATGATTAATTTCTTAGTAATTTTAGTATGACTCACAGGAGCCACAAAAAACTTTGCAAAATTACATCATCTTTACCCTTTTAACAAATTTCACCCAATATTTTTTCAAATTCTCACAGTTATAACACCAAAAAACTCATTATTTTAAGTTATATTTGCAAAGACACTTAACAGAAAAAACATTACAATGAAAAATATATTATTTTGCCTATCCGCTCTATTGCTGCTTCTCGTATCTTGCAGCGATGAACTTAAAATAAACGGAATCAAAGCGTATCCCGAAAACATAACATTAATCAAAGGCGATTCTATTCGTGTTCATGCAACAATTGATTTTGAAGGTGGCAAATATAACGAACCTAGTCTTATAAAACTAGGTTGGAACAGCGATAATGAACATGTGGCAACAGTAGATTCTACAGGTTTTGTAAGGACTCACAACATTGGCTCATCTAATATAATAGTAACTTGCGAGAACTGCATGTCTCAATGCGAAATAACGGTCATTGAAAGTTCAACAGAAGCAAGTGAATAGCTTTAGAGTCCCCAATAAACATCAAGGTAACACAACAGCAAATTGTAATCTTTTCAGTAAAAAAACTTACAATTCAATTGCATTATTAATTCTTTTATATAACTTTGCAACATAAATATCACAGCATATACAGAATGAAACGATTTTACGCATACTACTTTTATTTTTACTTTTATTTTACTAAAAATAAAGGCGGGTATTTATGTATATGATTTATTTTGAACTTACGATTAACAAATATATTAAATCCTGCCACGAAAAATGTGACAGGATTTTTTTATATAACATATAACCAATGAATAAGAAAGTAACCATACAAGGCGTAGCAGGCTGTTTCCATGAAGCAGCAGCTACGGAGTATTTCAAAGGCGAGGAAATTGATCTTATTCCCTGCGACACATTCCCTATTTTATTTGACAAGCTCAAATATGATGCATCTTTACTAGGCATCATTGCTATTGAAAACACAATTGCCGGTAGTTTGTTACAAAATCATGAACTACTGAGACAGAGCAACTTGCGTATTATAGGTGAGCATCAGATGTATATTTCACATGTGCTATGCGCTCTGCCAGGACAAACAATCGATGAACTTACTGAGGTTAATTCACACCCAATGGCATTGATGCAATGCGAACAATACCTGCTAAAGCATAACAACCTGAAAATGGTGGAAGCATCGGACACTGCCGGAAGCGCACAATACATTGCAGAAAACAATCTGAAAGGTCATGCTGCGGTTTGTGGAAAATATGCTGCCGAATTGTATGGACTTAATATTCTAGACGAAGATATTCAAACTAACAAAAGGAATTTCACAAGATTCCTTATTGTTGCCGATCCTCTTGAAGCAGAAGAATTAACCAAAGGAAAGAAAATCAATAAGGCTTCAATGGCATTTACACTTCCTCACACTCATGGAAGTTTGTCAAAAATTCTTACTATTTTCTCCTTCTATGATATCAATCTGACAAAAATCCAATCAATGCCAATTATTGGCCGCGAATGGGAATACCGTTTCTATATCGATGTCACATTTGATGACTACATGAGATACAAACAATCAATTGATGCAGTGAGACCTCTAATAAGTGAGTTTAAAATTTTAGGCGAATACTCTGAATATGTCAAAGAATAACATAAACATATCACCTGCGCATAGAGTGCAGCAAGTGAAAGAATACTATTTCTCTAAAAAACTAAAGGAAATAGCAGAATTGAATGCGAAAGGTGCAAACATTATATCCTTAGGCATAGGTGGGCCCGACCGTCCCCCACACGAAGATGTCATAACAGCACTTTGCGAAGATGCGTCACGCTCCGATTCTCATGGCTACCAACCATATGTGGGTTTACCCGAGCTAAGAAATGCTTTCGCTAACTGGTACAAGAACAACTATAATGTTGAACTTGATCCTGCTACCGAAATACAGCCTTTAATTGGCTCAAAAGAAGGTATACTGCACACCACCCTAGCTTTTATAAATCCTGGCGATGGCGTTTTGCTTCCAAATCCTGGATATCCCACATATACTTCTGTAAGTCGCCTAGCTGAAGCAGAATTATACACATACGACTTAACTGAAGAAAACAACTGGGAACCAGACTTTGAGGCTTTAGAAAAGCTACCGCTTGAAAAGATAAAATTGATGTGGGTAAACTACCCCCACATGCCTACAGGCCGAAAAGCATCTATCAATCTGTTCAAGAAACTTATTGACTTTGGTCGCAAGCACAATATCGTGATAGTTAACGACAATCCTTATAGCTTTATACTTAACGACCAACCGCTAAGCATTCTAAGCATTGAAGGTGCAAAGGAAATTGCAATTGAAATGAATTCTCTCAGCAAGTCCCACAACATGCCAGGGTGGCGTATCGGTATGCTAGCATCAAATCCTACATTCATTCAGTGGATTCTAAAAGTAAAATCAAACATTGACTCCGGACAATTCCGCCCAATGATGAAGGCTGCAGTAAAAGCTCTTGAACAAGGCAAGGAATGGTATGACGAGGTAAACAAGACTTATGCTAAACGCCGTCTCATTGCCGAAGAAATAATGAATACTCTTGGCTGTCATTTCGACAAGACTCAAAGCGGTCTGTTCTTATGGGGCAGAATTCCAGACAATGAAGAAAGTTCTGAGGCACTAGCCGATAGAATTCTATATAACGCTAGTGTATTCATTACTCCAGGGTTCATATTCGGAAGCAATGGAAACAGATATGTTCGCATATCTCTATGCGCTAAGGAAGAGAAAATGCAAGAAGCGCTACAGCGCATTAAACAAATGATTAATAACCAATAACAACATATACACTTATGATGGAAGATCTACAGTCAATATCTCCTATGGGGATTGACAACAAACCGATGATTATAGCAGGTCCTTGCAGTGCAGAGACCGAAGAACAAGTAATGAATACAGCCATTAATCTGGCTAATAACGGAATAAAAATTTTCCGCGCAGGAATCTGGAAACCACGCACAAAACCAGGTGGATTTGAAGGTGTGGGACAAGACGGTCTTGAATGGCTTAAACAAGTTAAGGAGAAAACTGGAATGTACACTGCTACCGAAGTTGCGACTAAAGCTCATGTCGAAGCCGCTCTTGAGGCAGGTGTCGATATTCTATGGATTGGTGCTCGCACTTCTGCAAACCCATTTGCTATGCAAGAAATCGCAGATTCTCTTGTTGGACATGAAGATAAAACTGTTTTGGTAAAAAATCCGGTTAATCCTGACATTGAACTATGGATTGGAGCGCTTCAACGCATTTATAACGCTGGAATAAGAAAACTAGGTGCTATACACCGCGGATTCAGCACTTACGGCAAGCATCTTTACCGTAACCAGCCACAATGGCACATTCCTATTGAACTTCGCCGTCGTATACCAAATTTACCTATCATATGCGACCCTTCTCATATTGGTGGATTGCGTGAACTTGTTGCACCAATATCACAACAAGCAATGGACATGGGCTTTGACGGACTTATCATAGAATCACACTGTGAACCTGACTGCGCTTGGAGCGACAAGAACCAACAAGTAACTCCTGATGTCTTGAACTTCATAGTGAACATGCTAGTTATCAGAGATACATCTCAAACGACCGAGAATTTGACAATCCTTCGTCAACAAATCGATAATATCGATAACGAATTAATTGAAATTCTCAATAAGCGTATGCGAGTATGCCGTGAAATCGGCCAATACAAGAAAGAACACCATATGCAAGTGGTTCAAACTGGACGATACGATGACATCTTGCGTTCTCGCATTAAGCTGGCCGAAGAGATGGGTATGAGCGGAGATTTCATGAAAGTCGTACTGCAAGCTATACACGAAGAGTCTGTAAGACAACAGATTGAAGTCCTTAATGGCAAAAGAACCAATTTATAAACTCTAAAACCTTTCTATTGTGAAGATACTTATCTTAGGAGCAGGTAAAATGGGTGCATTCTTCTGTGATGTGCTTAGTTTCAAGCATGAAGTTGGCGTCTTTGATACTAACCCTCAGAAACTGCGTTTCACATTCAACACCCAACGAATGACCACTTATGAAGAAGTAGCTGAATTCAAGCCTGAGCTTGTTATTAATGCTGCCACAGTGAAATATACAATCTCTGCATTTGAAGCCATTTTGCCTCATATTCCAGAAACATGTATTATATCCGATATAGCATCGGTAAAAACTGGTCTAGCTGAGTTTTATGCAAAAAGCAAGCATCCTTTCGTCAGCACGCACCCAATGTTTGGTCCAACCTTTGCCTCATTGAGCAATCTGTCTAGCGAAAATGCGATTATCATTTCAGAAAGTGACCACATGGGAAAAGTCTTTTTCAAGGACTTGTATAACGAATTGCATTTGAACATTCGTGAATATACATTCCAGGAACATGACGAAACCATCGCATTTTCTCTTTCCATTCCATTCGCAAGCACACTGGTTTTTGCTAGTGTAATGAAACATCAGGAAGCACCAGGTACTACATTCAAGAGACACATGGCTATTGCGCATGGGCTTATGTCGGAAGATGATTACTTGCTACAGGAAATCATGTTCAATCCTTACACAAGTGAACAGCTAGAAAAAATTCAGCAGCAGTTAAGCACCTTGCAAGAAATTGTTAAGAATAGAGATAGCGAAAGCATGAAGAAATATCTTGATGCAGTAAGAGAGAATCTCAAATAATCAAGAAATAATACTAAACACAAAAGCAGGATTTCCAATGCTACGGAAGTCCTGCTTCTTATTTTATGACATTTTTTACTGAATTTTTGTCATATTCATGTTTACATCAGTTTTTATACCACACTATTATTCAGGCACTTAGAATTTCAAGCTTTTCAATTGGCACATTAGTTGCAATATTTATAACGAACAACAGTAGTACTATGATGTTTTAAAATTATAGCCAACAAAATTATTAAAATCAAATATTATGAATTTCAACAATTTTACTATTAAATCACAACAAGCCGTACAAAAAGCAATAGATATTGCTAGAGGTAACGGCAATCAAGCTATAGAACCCGC
>JAFOXR010000026.1 GCA_017391675.1 Muribaculaceae bacterium | reverse complement strand
CAGCAAGGAGCTGAGCCAAAATTTTCATTTTGGCTCAGCTCCTTTAGGTTTGCATGACATTAAAAACTAAAATCCTTTTTGACTCAAGAATTTGGTCATCACTGCCCTCGCATAAATCTGTTTAACTCTTCAATTTCCGTTTCAGGACCTACAGATGATATATCAAACACTTTTAATTGCATAGAGTTTTTCTTTTATTTTTTGAAAATTTGCGATTCGCGCAGAGCTTTATTTTTGCTCTGCGCGTTTTCGCAAATTTTAAACTAGGGCACAAGAACCACGCGGAAACCGCTATCGTTGCCGCGGAGCGACGGATAGCTGCCGTCGCGATCAGACACCCGGCAGCGCCTCGCATTGAAGCCCCAGCCACCACCACGCAGCACGCGGCCAGAGCCAGAGCTAGGACCTGTAGGGTTTATCTGTGACGATGAAGGATATGAACCATACCAGTCACTGCACCATTCCCACACATTTCCACTCATGTCATAGATCCCGAGTTCATTAGGACGCTTCGCTCCTACATCGTGTGTAGCCCCTCCCGAGTTATCTGTATACCATGCCACAGCATCGATTGCATAGCTACCACTATACTTGTTCTGTCTTGACTTATTGCCTCCTCGAGCCGCATACTCCCACTGCGCCTCGGTGGGCAACAAATATGTTTTTCCCGTAATATTACTCAATTCCCTACAAAAAGCCTGTGCATCATGCCAACTTACATTCTCAACCGGTCTATTACTACCTTTAAAATATGAAGGATTTGTCCCCATAACGGCTTGCCATTGCGCCTGCGTAACCTCGGTTGCACTTATATAATAAGAGTCTAGTTGCACACTATGAGCAGGATTTTCATCACTCTCGGCATCACTGCCCTGCTCCGATGTAGCACCCATAGTGAATGTGCCGCCTTCTACATATAACATTTTCATATTTAAATTTAACACATTCTCTATATATTCAGCATTAGAGCCACTTGATGTTCCCGTTCTTCGCGAATTATTTGAAACAGTATGACCTTTTCCCATTCCAAGCAGTTTCTTTGCAAGTTCTTTACATCCATCACTTATAGCAGTGGCATCTGTTGCAGTCTGCTCACGCGCCGACTTTACAACCTTTGCCGTTTGAATATCAATAATTGAAGCCGTCAGCAGAAAAGTTTGTTCATCCAAATAAGCGACTTCCGATATAAGAATATAAGCTGCGCCTGTAGCAATTCCTAATTGACGAATCTGTTCATCACTCACATAACCGGTTCGCTGGAAGTTGTGCTCGCCTAAAACTTCTGCTGTATTCACTCGATCTAATGCCTCATATCCATCTACCATGGTAATGGCAATCGTCAAACTATTCCTAACCGACAATTCAACACCATACTTCACATCATCAGCCTTATCTACTGTTTCCAGAATTGCAATTTTCTTCACATCATCTTCGGCAGCCAGGCTTGGTAAACACACTGCCATTGCAAGCATTAATGCTATTACAATCTTCAGTTTTTTCATATTTATTCCTTTTAATATTTATCATAATTCAATATTATCACTTATGGCATCACCCACAGCCTTGCTCACTTTCTTATAAGCATCACGCGCGGCAGCCTTATAGTTTATAGAGCCGCCTTTCACCATTATTTCATCTTCATAAATACGCTGTGAAGTGATTACCTTATATATCTTTATACTGGCATCAACATAAGCAAAATATGTGGTCGTAGAGCCATAGGTCGAATGAGCATGTTCACGAGCTGAAGCATCGACTTCCACTGAATAATCGGCATTGGCTGCATCAGCTGTAAAACTACAGCCTTTTGCCGAAAGCACTCCTTTAATTTCATTCAAAAGCGAATTGTACTGCATTCCAAACATGTCGGCTTTACATTTTACATAAACAACAGTTGCATGTTTCAAGTCGGCTAACATCTGCTTTATTTTTCTTTGAAGTGCAGAACATCTTGACTGCAGTGTCCTATAATTGGACGATTCATCAAGAAATGTAAGAGCAAAAAACAAGTCTTCTGTCCTATTAAATTCAGGCAGGACTTCAGCAAGCTCTTCTCTTGCCTTGTTTTTAAAACCCGAACTTTTGTAAGAAGTTGCTGTCTTCAGTGCATTGTCGGCTCTTGAGACAATCAATTCTATTTCATTCTTATATGAACGAATGGCTGAACTTTTATCTATAAACGCGATAGCATAACCTTCCCTAGTAAGTGGGTTATACTTGGCAAGCGTTTTTACATACTTCAAGTTAAGTTCGGTTGAGAAATTTGTGCTTGATTGATAGCCTATAGAAACATCTCCATTCACTGCAGCTCTTGTAGTCGTAGCAAAATCTCTCACCTTCACTTCCAGTTGCCTTGCGAGATTTGTCCTTGCAATATCCGACAAATAATTCTTATAAGCTACCTCTGTCATGCCCTGATTATTATAGCCTTGCTGAACATCACTAATATATCCTACACCTGTATACTGCCTCCATTCAGCCGGACAATTTTGAGCTAAAGCCACCACATGCACAAGAATGCATACTAGGGACAAAAAACATTTTTTCATAATTCACACCTAGCAGGTTAATAGGCCTTCATAATATTTACTATCGCCACATTTACATTCACAAACACATTCACTTCTTCAGGTGTTAGATTTCTTGGCGTATAATTATTTGCTTCATCAAGCAATTTATTGAAACGGTCACCTCGCATTGCCACTTTTGCAGTTACATTATAATATCTCGTAGCAGGATCGTATTCAACAACAACATCGCCAAACGGTTCACAGCCTCTTATTACACTTTCACTCACCTGCAGCCATCGGGAAGCGATAGCCTGCTGCACATTAGCATTATAGCCACCTGACATTCGTTCCCCTACATCATATATTGCATTATTTACAGTGCGGGATATTGTAGCATACGCTTCACGCTGCGCCATTTCTATTGCGGTGTGCTTGTCGTTGGCTGTGGCATATCCCGAATACCATTTATAAGCATACTGAACAATTTTCTTCCCATCTGGGCTTAAGGCTTCTGCCATTTCATACCCGCTCGTTTTCTCTGTTTGTGTTCTGACACAATTTCCTTCGAGATTTCTTTGTGTTCTCACTTGTGCATACATCGCTAAGAAACTTACTACACTGCACAATACTAAGGTCATAATTTTTCTCATATTCCTTGCGTTTTATAAGGTTGCCTTCCAGTTCCCAAAGGCTTTGTATAATACACGAAACGTGGAACTGCAATGCCATATTTAATTTGGAGGTCCTGAGAAAACCTATAGCACGAATATGGTTATAGCAGCCCACGCAAAACGCAGGAACCGCCATGCCTACCTCTTGTGCTATTTTTGAAAATTTCTCAGGTTTCCAAATTACAAGATGAGCATACGCTTCTATTTATTCTAACATGTAATGGAATTCAGCATTCCAATCGCAAAAATAATATTTTTTTTACAATTTATAGAGATGTTTTCGTATTTTGTGTAACATTCGTAGATGTTACATGATGGAATAATCCGACATCGCCGATGTCGTGGTAGAGGGCGCGTGTCACTTGCTCACACAGCGTCACTATCGCTCGCAATGTGTTTCGCATAATATTCAGTTTCCGACTGAATCATCACCCGACTCCTTTTTGACTCAAGAATTTGGTCATCACTACAAAGCAGTGGCATCTTCATAACCGCGTGGTTATGACAATTCGTTTTTTTCAGCCACAACTTGGTTCTGTTTTATTTATTAATACCGTTTTCCTAGAATCTTAATGGAAGGTATTGTGTACAAAAAGGCTTATTTTCTATTTTTTTTACTACTTTTGCAAATTGAACATAAATTAGGAATAAAATATCAACGCTTTATGAACGAATTAGCTACTAAATACGATCCACATGAAGTGGAGGGAAAATGGTATCAATTCTGGTT
>JAFOXR010000025.1 GCA_017391675.1 Muribaculaceae bacterium | reverse complement strand
TTGTTTGTAGCTACCATAACATCTTCATAGGTGCGGACTTCAGGTTCAAAATACACATTTGCATCTCCTGTAAACAATGCAGTCCATTCTCCATAGTGTGTGTTACCCGATGACGAAGTATAGTATGGGCGGAACTCATAGTATGCTTCCGAATTGAGATTCCTTAATGAACCTATAAGCATGCCGTCTATCACCGGACAAGCAACGGCATTAGGCTTAAGGTTCTCAGGTGCTCCATAGCGTCGCCATTCAAATCCGGTTCCTTCAGTTGCATCACAATTGGTCGCAGTCACTAGTCTTGCACTTGTAGTTGAAGTTGCCTGATACTCCTCATCGCTCCAAGTCAATGCCCCGGTTGTGAAAGTCTTGCTTGCAGAATATACACCGCCTTCCTTAGTGTTTACGCTGTAATATACAGTATAGTTTGTGCTCGGGTCTAGGCTGAAAGTTTTCTCATTCAGGTTGTCATATTCAGTTGGCTCTTTTTGAAAACTTAACATCGTACCAAGAATTGTTGCATCGCCCTCTTCATAAGAACCTTTTGCCTTTATATAAAAGTCACCATTTTCAGTTTCTAGTTTCTGATTGAGAGACTTTGTATATTCTGAAATATAATGTATAATACAGCTTATCTTATTTATAATTAAGCCATAATGGAACCAATGTTCAATACCTGGGGCTAATTCAGGAATCTCTATAGTCTTATCTTCTGAACTATAAGTTTTGTTATTTACATGTATACAAAACTCGTATCCGGTATTGTTTGTTATATCAAAATTCAATTTTGTTTGAGTAGGAGCAGTTGCATTCCTCTTGATACTACATAATCCGGTACAACCCAAGAAGGCATCAGAGCTAATGCTTGTAACGCTATTTGGAATTTCAATGCTTGTCAAGCCACTGCAATCATAGAAAGCCCTTTCTCCAATGCTTGTAACGCTATTTGGGATTGTAACGCTTGTCAAGCCACTGCAACCTCGGAAAGTTTCCTCACCAATGCTGGTAACGCTATTTGGGATTGTAACACTTGTCAAGCCACTGCAATCCTCAAAAGCAGAATTACCAATGCTTGTAACGCTATTGGGTATTGTAATGCTTGTCAAGCTGCTGCAACCTCGGAAAGCAGAAGAACCAATGCTTGTAACGCTATTTGGAATTTCAATGCTTGTCAAACCATAGCAATACTCGAAAGCAGAATATCCAATGCTGGTAACGCTATTTGGGATTGTAACGCTTGTCAAACCACTGCAACCATAGAATGCGTATGAAGGAATGTTTTTTACATTTTCTCCTATTGTGACACTTGATAATTTAGTGCAATTATTGAAAACTGGATAATTTGAAGAACCCATCGTTTTGCAGTTCTCGGCATTAAATATAACACTTGTCAAACCGGAGCAGCCACTGAAAGCATAATCAGGGATGCTTTTTACATTTTCTCCAATTGTGACACTTGATAATTTAGTGCAATTCTTGAAAACTGGATAATCATAAGAATCCATTGTTTTGCAATTCTCGGCATTAAATACAACATTTGTCAAGCCGGTGCAATTTCTGAACGCCCATCCTCCAATGCTTGTAACACTTTCCCCGATTGTAACACTTGTCAAGCCACTGCAACCATTGAAAGCAGAAACGCCAATGCTGGTAACACTATTTGGGATTGTAATGCTTGTCAAACCACTGCAACCGTCAAAAGCATAATTTTCAATGCTTGTAACACTATTAGGAATTGTAATACTTGTCAAACCACTGCAACGGTAGAAAGCCTCATAACCAATGCTTGTAACACTATAAGTTGTGCCATTATAGGTTACAGTCTCGGGAATGACTATACTGCCTGTGTACTCATCTGAAAAGGAATCATACCAAATGCCACGATAAGTCACTTCACAAGTTTTGTCGGTTGATGATGTGATGTCGTAATAAATTGTTACGCCATCACTGTTTTTCGCCTCAAAATCGTGGTAGGCATGGGCGTGTGTGCTGGTTAATAGCGTTGCTATTAACATCAGGCTTTGTAAAAGTTTGTGTTTCATTTTTGTTTATTTTTAAATTGTTAATATTCTACTCTATAGTGGCACCTTTCAGGTGCATCTCTTCTCGTTTCTTTACCGAGGGTTGCGCTATCGCTTAACCCCCGGTTATGCATGTTACATCTTTCAGATGTTTTCCCTCGGTGGTATATTGCCCGGTTATGCAGATTACATCTTTCAGATGTTTATCCCTCGGTGGTATATTGCCCGGTTATGCAGATTACATCTTTCAGATGTTTATCCATAAATATTACCTCAATTTTTGTGTTTCTCATCTCCCAATGAAACAGTTAATATACGGACACAAAAAAGGTGTGGAGATTGTATCTATGTTTTATCCTATATTCAGGTCTTGGCGTACCTATGGAATGGATAAAACAATAGCTCCCACACCGATATTGCTATATAGTGCCACATTACAATGGCATTGATATAGACAACCAATGCAGGTGCTATTGCCAATCTTATCTTCATTCCATTTACAAACCGCCAAGTTTGAATATAAAAGATAAAATTTCAATAACACCTTTTATTAATATGTAAAGACTCATCTACCAACTCTTTGGCTGATGAGTGTGATGCAAAGTTAACAAAAAATGTTATTATGGGAGCATTTTCACTAGAAAATACAAAAACGGGGGTATTCCCTACAAAAAAGCCGAGGGATTACTCCCCCGGCTAAAACTATTATTCTTGTATCTATAATCACAACACTACTTTTGTCACTTTATTACCTTGCTTCTTGATAAAGATTCCGCCCGTAGGATTCACGATTTTCATGCCCTGAAGGTTGTAGTATTCAACTGAAGATTCCCCGTTTTCGCTTTCATGCACCGATATGCAATCCAAAGCCGTTGCCGAATCCAATTCGAATGTATACTTTGCAGCGAGTTGTCCTGGCACTAGCTGATATATGTTTGCCGCCGTTTGCGACACCACTTCGGCTATGATGCAGTTAGGGTTAGGAGAAACAGCTGTCGTTGTTAGTTCCTCCGCATGCCTAGCCACAATTCTATTATTTTTCAAGTCTACAATCTGGAATCCGTCGCGATAACTGGTTCCTACAGGCTCCACAGCGTATTGGATACCTCCCATTTCAAATATCGTTCCTCCCGCAGTAGATGTTATTCCATTATTAGCATACGCCACGAAATCCGATCCGTTTGAGTGATAGAAAGACTTGTCGGTCCTCTTACGCACTGCTATATCATCACTATTGACATCATCACTCAACGGCAACGCCACCGATTGTCCGTCGGAGGTTATCGTTGTCACGGCTATTGCTTTAGATGACACCTGCGCTCCATTCTTCAGTACCACCTTGGCTACCGAAGTCGCATTTTTAGGGAACAGGAACATAGCTCCTCCTGTGCTCGACGCTACATTTCCTACCGCATTTCCCATGTACTGCATAGCTGCCGCAGTCACACCGGCAGGCAGTGTCACAGTCACATCGCTGAATGCCGTCGCTCCCGACTTCAGGATTTTGAATGATGTAACATCGGTTTCCTTATTGAATGTGCCTGCAAGTATTATATTTCCTGCATCATCGCTTGCTATAGCCGAACCGCCCGACGAACTTATCCCCGTATCATTCAAGCCTTTGTCGTTCCAGTAATACAATTTGGAATTGGCCTTGTCATTAAGATAAATCTTGCCGTCAAACGCAGTTGCCCACCGCGCATCTCCCGCTGCCAAATGGTTTGTCTTATGTTTCCACTCGGCAGCAAATGCATAACCCGACTCTGCCGATTCATAATCGGTATCTTCGGCAGGCTCGTCGCTACTGGTCGAATACACCACAATTCCCGAAGCTACGGCACGCACGCCACCCGAATCGCTCGATTTTGCCACCATTGTTCCTCCTACTAGCATCTGAGCCGAACCTCCGCCATCTACCTGCAGCACATCATCGGCACCAAACTGTTTCATGATAGTGGCACATCTTGCCGTTGTCGTACCATAAGAGATTCCTTCAGAATCGTTAGAACCCTTACCCACAACCATCATAATAAGTTTCTTATTGTCGGCACTCACCCCATAAAGCGAACGGGCATAAGCACTTGAATTATAGCTCTCATCGGTATTGCGGCCTGTCAAAGCGCCATTCTTCATCACAATGGCATTACCGGCTATAAGATTTTCAAAAGCCGGTACAGCGGCTTCATTATCTACTATATGCCAATTATACTTGATTTTCATCTGGTCGCCCACTGCCACACTAGCAAGGACATTCTGACTGACGCCAGGAGCTGCAACTAGCACAAAATCATAATTTCCTCTAGTTCCTCCCGAAGCATTTTTCTCTATCTTGCCTACAGTTGCCGTAACCCATGCATTATAGCCTAGCTTTTGACCTGCATTCATTGTAAGATACACTTCGGTAGCGGTTCCTGTCACCACAGTACCCGGCTGACCAGATGCAGTGTTAAGCACTTTCATCACTCTATCGCTAGGAAATTCGGGGGTGAACAAAGCCATGAAATCACTAGCAATACAATATTTATTCACATCGGTCACAAGCAACGAATTACTCGCCTCGTCTGTTCCCCATTTAGCAGGACACATAACCTTTACTTTAGATTGATAGTTATCCACATAAGCTTTGCCATCACTAGTAATACCAAGCACACCGGTTCTTGAAGGACCGCCATTCCATTGATCATGAGCCCAATTGGTCTCGGTAACAATGCTTCCGTTTACCATTGCCCCTCCCAGGCAGGTTGTAGTGGCATGAACACCTGCCGAAGTTCCCGTTTGGCTGGACATGGACCAGAAATGGCCGTTTTGTGCCACCACCGGTTTCCTGCCGGCACTGGTTTTACGGGAATATAGACTTGTAAGCGTTTCGGTCTTAAACATTTTATCCTGGCCTATAAAAGCCTCCACACGCACATCGGGATTGGTCAAGTCCACCTCAACGATGCTCACATTGCATGTATTTGGCGCACTGAAACGCAGACGAGTGTGCTTCACACCACTGCTCGGGGTGCTTGTGCTCTGCACTGTATAGGTATATGTTTCGCTATTTGCCGTGAACGATTCGGCATGAAGCATAGGCATGCATGCCAGTAGGGTTACAAGTATGCCGAATGTGTTTCTTTTCATGATGTTAATGTTTTTGGGGTTTATGTTTACAAATTACGCACTTTTCCGCACAAAATGCAACAGTTGCACAAAAAAACACAAAAAATGCTCAAAAAAAAAGCGATGCACCCATAACTGAGTGCAACGCAAGATATCTCTTATTCATTCTTATTAGAATTCAGCATTATTCGGAGTGCGAGGGAATGGTATCACATCACGAATGTTTGCCATACCAGTCACGAATAGCAATAGGCGTTCAAAACCTAGTCCGAATCCAGAGTGAGGAACAGTACCGAACTTGCGTGTATCAAGATACCACCACATGTCCTTCATAGGGATATTAAGTTCCTCGATGCGCTTCACAAGCTTGTCGTAGCTTTCTTCACGCTCAGAACCGCCGATAATCTCGCCGATTTTTGGGAACAGTACATCCATAGCACGCACTGTCTTTCCATCTTCGTTCTGCTTCATATAGAAAGCCTTGATTTCCTTAGGATAATCGGTAAGAATAACCGGGCGCTTGAAATGTTCTTCCACCAAGAAGCGTTCGTGTTCCGAAGCCAAGTCCACTCCCCAATATACAGGGAATTCAAACTTGTGACCACCAGCCACTGCTTCTTCTAGAATCTTGATACCTTCGGTATAGGTCAAGCGCACGAAGTCCTGCTTCAACACTCCTTCAAGACGCTCAATAAGTTCCTTGTCGAACATGTCGTTCAAGAACTTCACATCATCGTAGCAGTTGTCAAGAGCCCACTTCACGCAATACTTGATGAATTCTTCGGCAAGATCCATGTTATCGGTGATGTCGTTGAACGCAACTTCTGGCTCAATCATCCAGAACTCTGCCAAGTGACGAGGAGTATTTGAATTTTCGGCACGGAAAGTTGGACCGAAAGTATAGATTGCGCCTAGAGCAGTAGCTGCCAATTCGCCTTCAAGCTGGCCCGAAACGGTCAAGCTAGCTTGCTTTCCGAAGAAATCGCCATCGTAACGGATAGATCCGTTCTCGTCCTTCTTCAAGTCATAGAGGTTCATGGTTGTAACCTGGAACATCTGTCCTGCACCTTCACAGTCGGAAGCTGTGATAAGCGGAGTGTGGAAATAGAAGAAGCCCTTTTCATGGAAGAACTTGTGGATAGCTATCGCCATGTTGTGACGAATGCGGAACACAGCTCCAAAGGTGTTGGTGCGTGGACGCAAGTGCGCTATGTCACGCAAGAATTCCATTGTGTGTCCTTTCTTCTGCAATGGATAGCTTTCTGGATCGGCAGTTCCGTAGATTTCAATCTTTTCGGCCTGCACTTCGCATGTCTGTCCCTTGCCTTGCGATTCAACCAGCAATCCTTCTACACACAAGCTTGAGCCTGTTGTGATAGGCTTCAACTCTTCCTCGCTGAACTTAGCAAGGTCTACAACGATCTGTATGTTCTTTATTGTAGAACCATCGTTCAAGGCAACGAACTGCACATTCTTATTACCGCGGCGAGTACGCACCCAGCCCTTAACGCACACCTGCTGCCCTACTAGAGAAGCATCAAAGATGTCTACAATTTTTGTTCTTTTCAAACTCATAATAATAGTACTCTTATAGTTTTTTCACGAAAACTCAATTATTCAAATGAATTCTGTTTCAAGAAATTCACTTCCTCTTGAGTCAAGTAGCGCCAACGGCCACGAGGAAGGTCCTTCTTTGTCAATCCTGCAAAATAAACGCGGTCTAGCTTCACCACATGATAGCCTAGAGATTCGAAAATGCGGCGAACCACACGATTGCGGCCTGAGTGAATTTCTATACCAGCCTGCTTGCGGTCGGTAGGCGATACATAGCTGACAGCATCGGCATGTATTGGACCGTCATCAAGTTCTACGCCATCGGCAATCTGCTGCATGTGTTCTTCTGTGATAGCCTTATCCACCCACACTTGATAAATTTTCTTCTTGACATACTTAGGGTGAGTAAGTTTTGAAGCCAAATCGCCATCGTTGGTCAACAATAGAACACCTGTTGTATTACGGTCTAAGCGTCCCACAGGATAGATTCTTTCTTCACATGCGCCCTTAACCAAATCCATTACAGTCTTGCGTCCGTTAGGATCTTCACTTGTAGTTACGCAATCTTTTGGTTTATTAAGCAGCACATAGCACTTGCTTTCCAATACAACTACCTTATCGTTGTATTCGACAACATCGCTATGAGTGATTTTTGTTCCTAGTTCAGTAACTGGAGTACCATTCACCTTCACTAGACCCTGTTGTATCAATTCATCGGCTGCACGGCGTGAGCACACACCTGCATTTGCCATGAACTTGTTCAAGCGTATTGCTTCTGTTGGATCAAATGCTGGCATTTCATACTCGATACGCTTTGGTCTTGGAGTAAAACGCATCTGCTGTATTCTTTCGCCTCCATTATTATTGTATTTCTTTCCGCCTTGACGATTGCCATAGCCGCCTTGACGATTGTTGTATCCGCCTTGACGGCCATAACCGCCCTGACGATTGTTATTGTATCCGCCTTGACGGTTGCCATAGCCCCCCTGACGGTTGTTTCCATAATTGTTGCGGCGTTGCTGACCATAGCCTCCACCCTGACGGTTTCCATAGCCACCTTGATAATTGCCGTATGAATTCTGGTCACCTTCTCCTGCACCATTATTATCATAGCTGGCATATCTGTTGTATCCGCCTTGATTATAACCCTGGCGGTTGTTGTAGCCACCTTGACGATTATATCCTCCTTGACGGTTGTAGCCACCCTGCGAATAACCTCCTTGACGATAAGGACGCTGAGTGTACGAACTTCTTTCAACTTGTTCTTGGTCATAATTAACCTTTTCAAACTGCTCACTGTTACCTACGTGTTCAGCTGATCTCATTTCACCGATTCTCGGTCTTCTTGCTTTCTTTTCTACATTCTCTTCCATATAATTTGCCATTTTGAGCCTCGCGGCCAGGTTTGTATTATAAGGTTTTATTTAAATTGTTAATGTTTTTAAGTTTT
>JAFOXR010000024.1 GCA_017391675.1 Muribaculaceae bacterium | reverse complement strand
TTCAAGTGAACTTGAATTTTCTTCTCTCACCTTTCACTATCTTTGTACATAAATTGTGAATTATAATTTTGTATCAATGAAAATCAGTCTAGTTGTAATAGGTAAAACTAACGGGAAATTCTTAATCGACGGTATCAACGAGTATACAAAAAGGTTATCATTTTATATACCATTTAATATTGTATATCTGCCTGACATAAAGAACAATAAGAAATTATCCTTTGAACAGCAAAAGACTCAAGAAGGTGCAATATTACTTGGCGAAATAGATAAGTCTGACTATGTGGTGCTGCTTGATGAACACGGTAAAGAATTCACATCAATAGAATTTTCCAGATACATTGAGAAAAAGATGACTACAGTTTCTAAACGCTTAGTGTTTGTTGTCGGTGGTCCATACGGTTTCTCTAATGAAGTAAAAGAACGAGCCAACGAAAAAATTTCTTTGTCAAAAATGACATTTTCACATGAAATGATTCGTTTAATATTTACAGAACAACTGTATCGTGCTATGACAATCATTAATAATGAGCCTTATCATCATGAATGATTTTGCTTTCTACGCATTTTGAACGACTTTTTTTCAGAAAAATATTTAATAAATTAGTAGTAGAACCGAAATTAAGCAAGTTTGGCACTCTATTTGTTATAATAAGGAATTGCTATAGTTATAAATTCAGAACATTAGGATATATATATGATAAATTTCAATAAAGATTTTGATATGAGCTCCGACGAAAGCTCTGCACGCATAATGCCTATTTTTGCTGAAATTAAAGGTGATATAGACAGTGACGAGGCTATACAAAGTCTAGATGGGCAAGATATACCCATTCTTGCCCTTAGAAATATGGTTCTTTTTCCTGGCGTTACCCTACCTATTGCAGTAGGCAGAACGAAGTCTCTGAATCTAATCGAAGAAATTCAGAGGAATCATCAGCCAATTGGTGTTGTGTGCCAAAAAAACAGCAAAGTAGAAGACCCCTGGTTAAATGACTTGTATGAAGTGGGAGTTGTTGCAGATGTAGTAAAAGTCTTGGAACTTGGCGACGGTTCTACGAATGTAATTCTGCAAGGACATTCAACATTTCACCTAGATGATCTCACCGAATCCAAGCCCTATTTGCAAGGCCGTATATCATTGGTAGAAGAATTGATGCCACAAAAGAATGATAAGGAATTTGAGGTTATAATAGTTTCGTTGAAAGAATTGACTTTCAACATTCTTAAGAATCTTACTGAAGGCGGTCAAGAGATGGCATTTGCTATCAAGAATATTGACAACCCTATCTATCTTATCAATTTCCTAGCAACCAACATTCCATTCTCACCTGCAGAGAAGCAGGCGTTACTTGAAATACGCTCAATTAAGAAGCGTGCTTACAAATTGTATTCAATACTGTCAAAGGAAGCACAATTGCTTGAGCTTAAGGCCGATATTCAATCAAAGACTCGCGAAGATCTGTCTCAACAGCAAAGAGAACATTTCTTGCAGCAACAAATACGCACTATTCAAGACGAACTAGGTACATCTGATGATGAATTGTCGGAACTTGAGCAGCGTGCTAGCAGAAAAAAATGGAATAAAGAAACGGCAGCTGCATTTGCAAAGGAGCTGCGTAAACTAGAACGAATCAATCCACAATCACCTGATTTCAATGTTCAATATACATATCTGGACACTCTGTTGAATCTACCGTGGAATGAGTATACAGTGGATAAATTCAATCTGAAAAGCGTAGAAAACAAACTTAATCATGACCACTATGGACTTGATAAAGTTAAGGACCGCATTCTAGAACACTTGGCAGTTCTCAAATTGAGAGGCGACATGAAATCTCCAATAATCTGCTTATACGGCCCTCCTGGTGTAGGTAAGACATCGCTAGGTAAATCGGTAGCAGATGCGCTTGGTCGCAAATATGCTAGAGTGTCATTAGGCGGTTTGCATGATGAAGCAGAAATCCGCGGACACAGAAGAACTTATATTGGCGCTATGCCTGGTCGCATAATGGAAGCTTTGCGTAAATGCGAAAGCTCTAACCCTGTATTTGTTCTTGATGAAATAGATAAAATCGGCAAGGACTTCAAGGGAGATCCATCATCGGCGCTTCTGGAAGTACTGGACCCTGAACAAAATAATCATTTCCATGACAATTACATTGACATGGATTATGACTTGTCTAAGATTCTGTTCATAGCAACTGCAAACTCTTTGCAAACACTTTCTCAGCCATTACTTGACCGTATGGAAATAATTGAGATCAATGGCTATATAATGGAGGAAAAAGTGGAAATTGCGAAAAAACATCTTATTCCAAAGCAACTAGAGGAACATGGTTTTAAAGCAAAAGAAATAGATTTCACCAAGACCGCTATTTCCAGAATCATAGAATCATACACGAGGGAATCCGGAGTCCGTGAGTTGGACAAGAAGATTGCCAAAGTTCTACGCAGAATAGCAAGACTCAAAGCTTCTGAATCAGAATATCCGAAATCAATAACCATTAATAATCTCGAGGAATTCCTAGGTGCTGCCGAATATACAAAAGACCATTATGAAGGAAACGAGTTTGCTGGAGTGGTTACAGGACTTGCATGGACTGCTGTGGGAGGAGAAATCCTGTTCGTTGAATCTTCATTATCAAAAGGTAAGGGAGAGAAGTTAACACTGACAGGAAACCTTGGTGATGTCATGAAAGAATCGGCTGTAATAGCTATGCAGTACTTGAAATCACACAGTTCATTATTTGGCATTGATTATGAATTATTTGACAAGTATAATGTTCATATCCATGTGCCTGAAGGAGCAATTCCTAAGGACGGACCTTCGGCAGGCGTTACTATGGTGACATCACTTGCTTCTTCGTTTACTCAGCGCAAAGTTCGCAAGAATCTTGCTATGACAGGCGAAATAACTTTAAGAGGCAAAGTGTTGCCTGTAGGCGGTATCAAGGAAAAGATTCTTGCTGCAAAGCGCGCTGGTATCACGGATATTATTCTATGTCATGAGAATAAGAAGGATATCGACGATATAAAGGACATTTACTTAAAAGGGCTCACATTCCATTATGTGAAAACAATTAAAGATGTACTTGATTTTGCTCTCTTACCCGAAAAGGTTGACAATGCAATCGAACTATAATAGAAAAAGGTTATCACGAGTGATAACCTTTTTCTATGTTATATATGATACTCATTACTACAATGATGCCCTACGATAAAGATAAATTGCTATAATAATATATACCGCATTGGGAATCCACATTGCTACCATCGGAGAAGTATATCCTGAGACGGCAAATGTTGATGTAATTGTAGTAAATAGAATATATGAGAAACTAAGCAGCAATCCTATACCGATATTCAGCCCCATACCACCTTTGACTTTCTTAGAAGAAAGCGTCATACCAATCACAGTAAGAATAAAAGCTGCAGCTGTCATCGCATATCTTTTATGGAGTTCTATTTCGAATTTCTTTATGTTGGCGACTCCCCTGCTCTTCTGTCTGTCAATATATGTGCGCAATTGAGGTATCGTGAGCATGTCCTGGTCATTATTTGCAATAAGGAAATCCTTTGGCTCAAGATTGATAATAGTGTCTCTTTTGCTGCCATGTGAAATTTTTTCGCGTAAATCATGAAATTCTCTTATAGAATAGTCATGCAGAACCCAACGGTTCAATGTATCATATTTAACAGACTGCGCAGTCAATCTTGACACCATTACTTTATCTTCAAACTTCTCCAATGAGAAACGGTAGCCAGTTTTTGTCTTATTGTCATATCGTGACATATATGCCACTACTCCAGGTGATACCATTAACTGAATGTTTGATCCATAATCAACCCGCTTATTTTTCACATATTTATTGAAGTAGGCAATTCGTTTTATATTGGCTTGTGGAATCACATACGCTGACAAAACAAAAGATACCGACGCTATTATTGCCGCCGATACCATATAGGGTATCAGAAGTCTTTTGAAACTGATACCGCTTGACAGCATGGCAATGATTTCTGAATTGTCTGCTAATTTAGATGTAAAAAAGATAACTGCAATAAATGTAAACAACGGACTGAATTGATTAGCGAAATAAGGAAGGAAATTCATGAAATAGTCAAAAACAGTTTCCTTCCATGGCGCAGTTAAGATAGCGTCAAGCTTTTCATTTATATCAAACATTACAACTATTGCCAGCAATAGTATAATTGAAAATATATATGTTCCAAGAAATTTCTTTATTATATATAAATCAAACAGCTTGATTTTATACCAGGCTTCGCTATTGTTCCTCGTCAAAGAAAATGCTTTAACTTTTTCTTTAAATAAATCGGTTATTCGCATTATAATCTTCTAGTTACATTTATAACCATTTCTTCCTTCCAGGACTTGAAGTCACCGGCAATTATGTGCTTACGCGCCTCACCAACCAACCATAAATAAAACGCTAGATTGTGAATGCTTGCAATCTGTAAAGCTAGTATTTCTTGACTGACAAACAAATGTCTTAAATATGCTTTTGAATACGCACGGTCTACATAAGAGGCTCCGTCTTCTTGAATTGGAGAATAATCATCGGCCCATTTCTTGTTACGCATGTTCATTATCCCGTGTTGCGTAAAAAGCATGCCATTACGACCGTTTCTTGTCGGCATAACACAGTCCATCATGTCAACTCCTCTATCAATAGCCTCAAGTATATTGGCTGGAGTTCCAACTCCCATCAAATACCTAGGCTTATCTTCAGGAAGAATTTCATTGACAACATCAATCATTTCGTACATTTTTTCAGCTGGCTCTCCTACAGCAAGTCCACCTATGGCATTACCCTCTGCTCCAAGATCGGAAACGAATTTTGCCGATTCTCTGCGTAAATCGGGATACACACAACCTTGTACTATAGGGAAAAAGGCTTGACTGTGTCCATACTTAGGAGCAGTTTCGTTGAAGTGCTTCCAACCTCTTGCTAGCCATCGTGTTGTTAATGCTAGCGATTTTTTAGCATAAGCATAATCAGAATTACCTGGAGGACATTCATCTAGCGCCATCATTATATCGCTACCTATTGAGCGTTGTATATCAACAACATTCTCTGGCGTAAATAGATGTTTTGATCCATCAATATGGCTTCTGAAGTAAGCTCCCTCTTCTTCCAGTTTTCTGTTCTCAGACAATGAAAAAACTTGGAAACCACCACTATCAGTAAGTATCGGGCGTTCCCAACCGTTAAATTTATGCAAGCCGCCTGCCCTCTCAATAATATCCATACCTGGACGCAAATAAAGATGATATGTATTACCAAGTATGATTTGAGCCTTAACATCATCTCTCAATTCGTGCATATGCACTGCTTTTACTGAGCCAACAGTACCTACAGGCATAAATATAGGCGTTTCAATGCAGCCATGATCGGTAGTTATTATACCAGCTCTTGCATTACTATTCTTATCTTTTGCTTGAAGTTCGTATTTCATATCTAATTTGTATTCTACAAAGATAGTGATAAATCAATCATTTTATTGTATCTTTGACAAAATTTTGAAATTACAATATGAAAAATAGCATATATTTACTAGCAATCCTTTTGTGCGCGCTTCTAATGCCATTAGCATCATGCAGCAAGGATAGTGACGAACCTCAAGTGATTGCAAAGAGGACTTTACTTGTTTATATGGTAGCCAGCAACTCGCTAGCCTCTTGTGACATAGATGATGTAAGTGAAATAGAAGCTTCAATAAGCGCAAATGGCTTGAACGATTGCAGATTATTGATTTATTGGGTGAATAATACATCTGCACCAAGATTAGTTGAAATCGTTAAAAAGGGAAGCGGAACTGCACAAGTCGTACATAAAACATATGACGAAAAAATAAAATCCACTACTCAAGAACGCATGCAAATGGTCATAAGTGATGTTTTCGACACTGCTCCCGCAAATGATTACGGAATGATTTTATGGTCACATGCTTCGGGTTGGGCTTCATCGCTCACAGCACGCAGCACCAATGCTTCATTAATGGATTTTGGCGATGACAGAGGAACTACAATGCCAATAGATGTACTAGCTGATGCTATACCTGAGAATTCATTTTCATTCATATACACTGACGCATGCTACATGGCAGGAATTGAAGTAGCATACCAATTAAAGGATAAAACTCGCTATTTCATGGGGAGCGTCACTGAATTGCCGATTGACGGAATGGACTATATCAATAATATTCCTTGTTTCCTTGCAGATGAGCCTGATTTGATTCAGTGCTGTAAAAACACTTATGAAAAGTACAATAAGCTGTATGGGTCGGCAAAATCATGCACTATTTCATTGATTGACTGCAGCAAACTTGACGCTCTGGCTTCAATATGCAAAGACATACACATGAATGGCATTAAAATAACTAATGACTATGACATTCAGAAGTATAAGCGTACAGAACCATATTTGTTCTATGATTTTGGACAATACACAAAACTGATGGCAAACGAATCACAAGTTGAAGAATTCAACAAAGCAATTGCAGATGCCGTCGTATATAAGGCTGCCACACCATATATTTTTAATTCTATTAAAATCAATCCGGAGAATTATTCCGGTCTGTCAACCTATATTTTGGGAATGTCACAGCCTACTAGCGTAAACGAATCGTATTATAAGGTTTTATCTTGGTATAATGATGTCATAAAACAATAATTCTCATGTTATGATTTTAAATAATCTGATATTAAGCATACAGAATACAATTGAAGCAGTAGATACAGTTGCTGTTGCAGCAAAGAAATCTGAATTAATTACGGCATTAAAAACAATGTCCATTGAAGAGTTAGCTCAAAAAATTGTACAAGGAATCATCTCTCTAGGCATCAGAATAGCTATTGCATTTGCTGTTTTCTACATTGGTAAATTCATAATTAACAGGCTGTTCAAGATTAGCACAAAGATTCTTGAAAAACGCGGTGTAGAAGCATCACTCTCCTCATTCCTGCTCAGTCTATTAAGAATTGTACTTTTATTTATTCTTGTTGTTTCAATTATTGGAATCCTCGGTATTGAGACCACTTCATTTGTAGCAATTTTTGCTTCTGCAGGTGTTGCTATAGGTATGGCACTAAGCGGTACTTTACAGAATTTTGCAGGTGGTGTACTTATACTATTGACCAAACCCTATCGCGTTGGAGACTATATAGAACATAACGGCTTGTCAGGTACAGTAAAAGAAATACAAATTTTCAGTACAGTATTGAACACACCCGACAACAAGACTATAATCGTTCCAAATGGCGGACTGGCTACAGGAACAGTCAATAATTATTCTACCGAATTATACCGTAGACTCGACTGGACTTTCACTATTTCCTATGGAGATGATGTGAAATTGGCGAGAAATACTATAATGGAAATTCTTATGGCAGATGACAGAATAGTTAAAACCACTTGTGAAGATGATTATAAATTGCGTCCGCAAAGTGCATCAAACAGGCTAAGTGGTATAATCGTAAAAATTCCGCAAGGCGATAAATCACCTCAAGTATTTCTTGGAGAACTTGCTGCCGATAGTGTGAATATCGTTGTTCGTTCATGGGTGTATTCGGCATTCTATTGGGATGTTTATTATAGCGTAAATGAAATAGTATACGAGAAGTTCCCAAAGAAAGGTCTGAATTTCCCGTTCCCGCAATTGGATGTAAGAATAAACAATCAATGATAATTAAGTATAAAATCCTGTTTGCTTATAGTAAACAGGATTTTTTGTTTAATCTAACAGCCTATAATTACTTTTAATACTTTTTATAGTAAAAAAGATGCCGAATCAATAGTAAGAGTCATAAAAATAAACTAATTTTGCGTGAATATATTAGTTTAATTGCATGATTAGTATCTGGACTAAAATTATCATATAATCTAATTAGGCAATAAAAACATTTTCTCCGTTTGTAAAATAGTTATTGTCCAGTATTCTATTATACATGATAAGGAGAAACGCAATATATATAATTCCCTGCATGAGAGCAGGACACAGCTTCGATATATAAAAAACGACATAAATGATAAGTAAATGGAACTACTTACCTCCAACATCAGAGCAAGAGGCGATAGCAGCCCAATTGACAGGATTATTCCCTAATTGTCCTGCCATATGTCATTTATTGGTACAGAGGGGTATCTCAACTAAAGAAGAAGTTGAGAAATTCTTTCACCCATCATTAAATGACATGCATGATCCATTCCTCATGAAGGATATGGATAAGGCTGTTAATAGACTCAACAAAGCGTTGGGGGCAAAAGAAAAAATTCTCGTATACGGGGATTATGATGTTGACGGAACCACTGCCGTTGCATTAGTATATAAATTCTTACAGAATTATTATTCTAATGTGGAATACTACATTCCTACACGCTATGAAGACGGCTATGGAATCTCGAATAAAAGCATTGATTACGCTGAAAGTATTGGCGTAAAGTTGATAATTGTACTCGATTGTGGCATTAAAGCAGTCGAGGAAGTAGAGTATGCTAAGTCTAAGGGCATAGATTTCATTATATGCGATCATCATGTACCAGATGATGTGCTCCCAGATGCTGTAGCTATCCTTAACCCTAAACTTGAAGACAATCCATACCCCTTCAAGCATTTGTCGGGCTGCGGAGTCGGTTATAAATTCATGACAGCTTTTGCTCAAAGTAATGGGCTGTCCAATCATCACGAACTAGAAAGTTTGCTTGACTTAGTGGCTGTGAGCATTGCAGCTGATATAGTACCGATGATTGGAGAGAATCGTGTTATGACATATTACGGTCTTAAGCGATTGAATACCAACCCGAATGTTGGATTGAAAAGCATCATGAAGATATGCGGATTATCTGGCAAAGAAACTTCTATTAGTGATGTTATCTTCAAAATCGGGCCTAGAATAAATGCATCAGGAAGAATGCAGTCGGGAATGGAAGCTGTAGATTTGTTAGTAACGAGAGACACTCATGAAGCATACGAAAAAGGCAAAAATATTGACCAATACAACAAAGATCGAAAAGAACTGGACAAACGCATTACAGAAGAAGCAAGCGCTATCCTAGCCGATAGAGGAGAGATTGCTTCCAGCAAGAAACCTATTGTAATATACAATAAAGACTGGCATAAGGGTATAATTGGTATAGTAGCATCACGCTTAACCGAGTTATACTATAAGCCTTGCGTAGTTTTGACACTATCTAATGGCCTTGCTACTGGTTCATCAAGATCGGTACAGGGGTTTGACATTTATAAAGCAATAGAATCTACTAGAGATTTGCTAGATAATTTTGGAGGTCACACCTATGCAGTTGGATTGTCATTGAAAGAGGAAAATATTCCTGAATTCACAAAAAGGTTTGAGCAATATGTGATAGAAAATATCCATAAAGAGCAATTGACTCCTGAACTGGATATTGATTATGAAATCAGCTTTTCTGAAATCACATCTGAATTTTTGGGATATCTTAAACTATTCAACCCATTTGGTCCATGGAATCAGAAACCTGTGTTTATGACACGGAATGCATACGATTTCGGCACAAGTAAATTGGTAGGTAAAAATTCAGAGCATATAAAACTTGAACTCATAGACAGTAAATCAGAAAAGGTTATAAATGGTATTGCATTCAATATGGCCGAATACTTTGATCATATAAAATCAAATAAGCCGTTTGATATCTGCTATACAATTGAAGAAAACAAGCATAAAGGCAATGGCACGATCCAGCTTCAAGTAAAAGGAATTCATATTTCTGAGTAACTGCACATGAATAGAGATATTAATGAAATACTATCCAAATATTGGGGATATGATTCATTCCGTTACCTTCAAGAGGATATTATTAAATCCATTCTTGAAGGTAACGATACTTTAGGGCTTATGCCTACCGGTGGAGGTAAATCTATTACTTTCCAGGTCCCTACTATGGCTATGGACGGAATGGCAATAGTAATCACACCAATTATTTCATTAATGAAGGATCAGGTTGATAATCTATTAAGAAGAAATATCAAAGCCACCTATCTCCATTCCGGACTGTCTCACACCGAACGAAGAAAAGTCATTGAAAAGTGTATATATGGTAAATACAAATTCCTTTATGTATCGCCAGAACGATTACAGTCAGATGGTTTTCTTGATCAGTTAAGGGATTTCAACATATCATTAATTGTTGTTGATGAAGCCCATTGCATTTCGCAGTGGGGATATGATTTCCGACCATCGTTCTTGTCTATTTCTAAACTAAGAACCGTACTCCCCAACATCCCTGTACTTGCACTCACCGCAACTGCTACGCCACAAGTCGTAAATGACATAATAACGCAACTAAATTTCAAGAACCATAAGGTCTTCTCAATGAGTTTTACTAGGGAAAATTTATCGTATGTAGTTAGACATAACGAAGATAAATTATCTCAAATAATTCACATTCTTAATAATGTTAATGGTTCTGGCATTGTGTATGTGAGAAGTCGGAGTAAAACCAAGCAAATTGCAACTGAGTTATGCAGACATGATATTTCATCTGATTATTACCATGCAGGACTAAGCATTGAAGACAAAGAAGAAAAACAAAACAAATGGAATAGCGGTAAAACGCGAGTTATCGTTGCTACGAATGCATTTGGTATGGGGATTGACAAACCAGATGTAAGAGTTGTTTTGCATTATGATTGTCCTAATTCATTGGAAGAGTACTATCAGGAAGCAGGGCGTGCTGGGCGCGACGGGCATAAGGCATATGCCGCACTTGTCGTTTCACATAGCGATAATTCCACATTGAGCAAGCGTATTGCCAATCAGTTTCCTTCACGGGAATTCATTAAAGATGTGTATGAGCGTGTGGGAATTTTCCTTAATATTGCAATCGGTGATGGATATAACAAGACTTATGACTTTAATTTCAACCTGTTTTGCAAGCAATTTAAGTTGCCTGTTTTAGCAACACACAGCGCATTAAGACTACTAACACAAGCTGGATATATTGAATTCATTGAGGAAATTGAAACCTTGTCAAGAGTAATTATTCTTGCTGATAAGAATGAATTATACAATCTTCACACAGCTAATAACAAACTAGATATCGTGCTACAAGCAATTCTTAGACAGTATACAGGTCTTTTTGCCGATTATGTATTTATTAATGAAGAACTTATTTCAAAGAAATTCAACATTTCTGTAGAAGACATCTACGACTCGCTGCTTGCCCTAACACGAATGCACATTCTTCATTATGTGCCGAGAAAGCGAAGCCCGTATATAGTCTATACGACAGCACGAGAAGAGAAGAAATATGTACTAATTCCCAAAAGCATATATGAGGTTCAAAAAGAACGCTTAGAATTTCGTATAAATCACATGAAGAAATATGCAAGCAATACTACCATGTGCCGACAAGATATTTTACTCAAGTATTTTGGCGACAATAGTATGCCACTATGCGGGAAATGCGATATATGTATTGATAACCGCAAGTCTCTTACCTATAACGACAATGATGTAATTGACGGTATTCTATACATGCTAAGCAATAAGCCTAGAAATATTCATGATTTTCTTGATACATTATCATTTTCTAAGAATAAGATAATAGACATGCTGTCAAAGCTTGTAGATGAAGGCCTGATCGAGATTGATTCGAATGGAATATATAAAAAAAATGAATCGGAATAATCCGATTCATTTTAACTTAAAACTATACTAGAGAATTTGTATCTCCTTCATAATAGTCTATATATGCTTTATTAACCAATTTATTTCCACCAGGCGTTGGATAATTACCTGAGAAATACCAATCACCAGGATTGTTTGGTATAGATTTATGCATTCCTTCTAAAGTGTGATACACTAACTCGATTTCTGCATTAATACCATCTGGAGTTAACATCTCAGCAATCTTGGCAGAAATTTCATCATCAGTAAATGGGGCGTATACATCTTTTACATAGTTAATCACCTCTTCTTTAGGCAGATTTTCCTGTTGTTTCGACTTCTTATAAACATCATCGAGAATATATTCCATATTGCGTTCCTTCAGCAACTCAACAGCAGCACGGAATGCTGCGAATTCTGCCATTCTTGACATATCAATACCATAATAATCGGGGTATCTCACTTGTGGACAAGATGATACTATAACAATCTTCTTAGGATGCAAACGGTCTAGTATTCGTATGATAGACTCTTTAAGCGTTGTACCTCTTACAATACTGTCGTCAATCACAACCAGATTGTCAACATTATTCTGAACTTGACCATAAGTAACATCATAAACATGGGCAGCTAAATCATTACGAGCTTGACCTTCAGTAATAAATGTGCGTAGTTTAATGTCCTTAATTGCTATTTTCTCGCTACGAACTCGCTTAGAAATAATAGTCTGTAGCTTTTCTGTATAATCAGGAGCAGAAGTATCCAATTTCTGTATTTCCTTAATCTTAAGCTCAGTTAAATAATTTTCCATACCTTCCATCATACCAAAATAAGCAACTTCAGCAGTATTTGGGATGAAAGAGAAGACAGTGTGGTCTAAATCGTAATTAATACTTTTAAGAATAGCAGGTGCTAATGTGCGTCCCAAACTCTTTCTCTCATTATAAATATCCTTATCATTTCCACGAGATATGTATATACGCTCAAATGAACATCTTTCATTCTTCTTTTCTCCAAGAAGATCAACAACATCAATATCACCCTTGCTATTTACTAGGATAACAGATCCTGGGGTCAATTCCTTAACATCACCGACTCTAACATTCATAGCTGTTTGAATCACTGGCCTTTCTGAAGCAACAACAACTATCTCGTCATCATAATAGTAGAAGCATGGTCTTATACCATTAGAATCCCTTAACACGAACATATCGCCAGTACCTATTGCACCGCATATAACATATCCTCCATCCCAAATCTTAGATGGCTCAACCAATATGTTTTTAAGATTAATCTGTGATTTAATTTTATCAGTGAGTTCAATACCATCAAGCCCTTGTGTTTTTAATTCATTAAAGCAGCGTTGATGCTCATTATCCAAAGCAAAGCCCAGTTGTTCAAGCAGCAGAATAGCATCAGCATTAATTCTTGGATGTTGACCTTGTTTTACCATTGACTGAAAAATCTCATCAGTATTAGTCATTGTGAAGTTGCCACAAAGCATCATACTCTTTGAGCGCCAGCTGCTTCTTCTTAAGTATGGATGAATATATGTGATGCCTTTTCTACCTCCAGTACTATATTTAAGGTGTCCCATATATACTTCTCCTACAAATGGCAACTCATTCTCTGGGGTTCCATCATGCTCATGAGTTTCAATATCATGCTTAATATTCGCAAATATTTCCTTAATAGCACCTGAACCTACTCCCCTTTCTCTAAATATATATTCATTTCCTGGAGAAGTGTGAATATTAATACAACTTAAGCCGGCTCCCTCCTGACCTCGGTTATGCTGCTTTTCCATAAGCAGATATAATTTATTGAACCCATAAAAATAGGTTCCATACTTTTCTTTGTAGTATTCCAAAGGCTTGCGCAATCTAATCATTGCTATGCCACACTCGTGTTTAATAGTCTCCATATAAAAATATATTTATTGTTATTTATCTTATAAATAATAGTTCACGATACTTAGGTAACGACCACATTTCATCGTCTATCATAAGTTCAAGTCTGTCAATATGATATCTGATTATATCCAAGCACGGGAACACTTCATCATGATAGGCTATAGCCTTTTTTCTTTCATCTTCTATAACATTGGCAACGCGTCTAGCTTCTATCATATCATTGACTTTAGCCCGAATAGACTTCATGTGATAAGCTATTTTTTCAATTGTAATATAATCTTGCTCAGCAATTTCATCTGCTTTTACTTGAGGGAATAAAGATTTGATTTTATATACATTATCCAAAAGCAATGACTGGAATCTAGTTGCAACAGGCAAAACATGGTTTATAGCAAGGTCGCCAAGAACTCTAGCTTCAATCTGGATCTTTTTTGTATACATTTCCCATTTGACCTCATTTCTTGCCTCAAGTTCAACTTTTGATAGTACTCCAGTGCGAGCGAACATCTGTACACTTTCAGGTTTTAAATATGAATCGAATATCAAAGGTACTGATGTCTCGCAATCAAGTCCCCTTCGAGCAGCTTCTTCTTTCCACTCATCGCTATATCCATTACCATCAAAATGTATATTTTTGGAGTATTTTAATAGCGAAATAACTTCTTCTATTATTGCCTCATTAAGTTCTTGTCCTTTTCTTAGGCGATCATCTATTGATTGTTTGAATTGATTCAACTGATCGGCAACAGCAGCATTCAAAGCAATCATTGCCGATGCACAATTTGCAGATGATCCAACAGCTCTGAACTCAAAACGATTTCCGGTAAATGCAAACGGAGAAGTACGATTTCTGTCAGTATTATCAATAAGCAATTCAGGGATTTGGGATAGGTTCAATGACATCCCCTCTTTCCCTTTCATTTGTTTCCAACTTTCCTTATTGTTCTCTAGCCCATCAAGTATTTCAGTTAATTGTGAGCCTAAAAACATTGATATGATTGCTGGAGGAGCTTCATTTGCTCCAAGACGATGTCCATTAGTGGCTGATGATATTGATGCTTTTAACAGACCATTATGGTTGTATACAGCTACCATCACATTTACTATAAATGTGAGGAATTGCAGATGTCCTTTCGGAGTCTTGCCAGGGGCAAACAATAATACTCCTTTGTCTGTGCCTAAACTCCAATTATTGTGTTTACCTGAACCATTCACTCCGCTGAACGGCTTTTCATGAAGCAACACTCTGAAGTTATGGCGACGAGCTACATCGTCCATTAATGACATCAACAGCAAATTATGGTCATTCGCAAGATTTGTTTCTTCATAAATCGGAGCCAGCTCAAACTGATTAGGTGCAACCTCATTATGACAAGTCTTTACTGGAATACCGAGTTTATGGCACTCTACTTCCAGTTCTTCCATAAATGCCTCTACTCTTGTAGGTATTGCCCCCAAATAATGATCTTCTAGCTGTTGATTCTTCGCACTTTCATGTCCCATTAGGGTTCTGCCAGTCATTGCCAAATCTGGTCTTGCTGCATATAGTGCTTCATCTACAAGAAAATATTCTTGTTCCCAACCTAAATATGAAATAACATGTTTAACAGTAGGATCGAAAAACCTTGCAACGGCAGTACCTGCTTTATCAACGGCATTTAACGCTCTTAGCAATGGCGTTTTATAATCCAAAGACTCTCCTGTATATGAAATGAATATCGTTGGGATACACAATGTATTGTCCAAGATAAATGCAGGTGAAGATATATCCCACGCCGAATATCCACGCGCTTCAAAAGTATTTCTTATACCTCCATTTGGAAAGCTTGAGGCATCAGGTTCCTGTTGCATGAGCAGTTTACCGGAGAATGTCTCTAGAACACCTTCTTTTCCGTCATGTTCTATAAAAGCATCATGTTTTTCCGCTGTACCGTCAGTGAGTGGCTGAAACCAGTGTGTATAATGCTTTGCTCCATTATCTAGCGCCCATTGTTTCATTCCTTCAGCAACACTATCGGCAATATCTCTGCTCAATGGCTCCTTATGATCTATAGCATTTATAAGTGATTCATAAGTTTCTTTGGGCAAATAATCATACATCTTTTTACGGCTGAATACATATTTACCATAATATGAAGATGTAGCTTCCTTGGGCGATTCAAATTTAACAGCCTTTCTATTGAAGGCTGTTTCAACAACCTTAAATCTTAAAGTAGACATATATTATACATTTGAACTGGTTTCTATTAAGTAAGATAAGCAAGCGATGATTCCATTTACATACAATCACTGCTTGCTTTCACTCCAATTTTACGACTTATTACCATATGCATAAGAATCGTTTATTTTAATGCAAAGTTATATATTTTTATCGTTAAATGAAATACCCAAATGCAACATTCATAAATAAATTTACTATCTTTACATCAAATTAATTTCTAAACACTAACTTATGAAACATTTATTATTTATCACTGCATTTATAATGCTATCATTCTTCACACTAAAAGGAGCCTCAAAACTCACTCCAGCAAAAACCAATGATGATGTCATTCTGCATGCCTGGAGTTGGTCTTTCAACACTATTAAAGAAAACATGAAGGACATTTCGGAAGCTGGATATAAATATGTACAAACTTCACCTGCTCAAGAATGCGTTACAGAAACTAAGGGAGATAAAGGTGGAGGAATGCAACTTTACGGTAAAGGCAGATGGTATTATTATTACCAACCTACCGACTGGAAAATCGGCAATTATATGCTAGGCAATCGTGAAGAGTTTAAGGCCATGTGCGATGAAGCAAATAAATATGGCATAAAGATTATCGTAGATGTCTTGCCTAACCACACATCAATAGATGATACGAGAGTATCTGATGACCTGGACAATGCTGTTGGTGGTCACGACAATCTATATCATGCAAATGGTTTCAATGAAATTAGAGACTACAATGACCGTTTGCAATGCACAACCGGACAAATGGGCGGGCTACCAGATGTAAACACTGAGAATCCTGATTTCCAATATTATTACATGACATATGTAAATGATCTGTTGAATTGTGGCGCTCGTGGTTTCCGTTATGATACTGCAAAGCATATCGGTTTACCGTCAGATCCAGTTGACCCAAGTTCTAAAGAAAATGATTTCTGGCCTGTTGCAATGGGACAAAAACCTGTTAAAGGTCTTACTCTTGCTATCCCAAGAGACAGTTTGTTTATATATGGAGAGGTTCTGCAAGATAAGAATGTAAAGGAAGAAGAGTATGCTGAATTCTTTGACCTTACAGCAAGTTCATACGGACATATTCTTCGTAATATTCTTGCAGCAAAAGATTTCAGTGCCGACAATGTAACAAACTGGGCGCATAGCGTATCGGCTGACAGATTGGTGACATGGGTAGAAAGTCATGATACCTATTGCAATGCTCACGAGTCAGCATCATTAACAAATGAACAAATTAGAATGGCATGGGTATTCCTTACTTCTCGTCAGTATGGTACTCCATTATTTTATTCCCGTCCTGACGGAAGCACCCCTGATAATGTATGGGGAAACAATATTGCTGGAGCCAAAGGTAATGACGAATTCAAGCACCCTGAAGTCATAGCTGCCAACAAATTCAGAAAAGCAATGAGCGGACAAGCTGAAAAATTGTTTTTCAACGATAATAACACAGTAGCTCAGGTAGCACGAGGTAATAAAGGTGCATCTTTGGTTAATATTTCAGATACAGAACAAATTGTGGAATTGCCTACAACATTGAAAAATGGCACATATTACGACAAAGTTCACAAAACGAAATTTGTAGTTAAGAAGAATATGCTAAAAGGCACACTCAAGCCATTTACGAGCTATATATTAATGAAATGATTTCAAAAAAAATAAGTTGCAAATTCATTTGCAACTTATTTTTTTAACAATTATTTCTTGTTATTTCTAATCCGCCAGATAGAGCCTTCTACTAAAGATACATAGACATCTCCACTATCATCAACATCAAATCCATTTATCTCTGATGCTCCTACTTTTTGCCTCCACAGCACATTAGCTGTTTCTGCATCTATAGCAGTTATTATACCTCTTCTAGAACCAGCATAAACGACTCCATCTTGTTCCAATACTATACATGGAGCATGTTCATAACCAATACCAGCATCTGCTATCCACAATTCATTGAACTCATTGCCTTCTGTACTGACACAAACAATCTCACCATCCATAGTTTTAGCATAAACTCTACTACCATCAGCAGAACGACCTAAACTTTCTCTGTATTTATGACTTTTATCTCTCCAAACAGTCTTTCCAGTCTGCCAATCGATTGCTGTCATATATCTATCGGGAGCAACTACAAGAATTTTCTTATTTGCTATAACTGGCACACAGTTACCAGGCGACAACATATTCCGATCTTTCCCATTATTCCATTTCCATTCTAATGCACCTGTTTCCATATTAATTTTTCTCAAATATGTATCCCATGCACCAAATGCGATGTAATCACCATCAAAAGCTGGTGATGCCTGGCAGTAGTTGTTCAATTCCTTATATTCCCATTTCAAGCTAGCATCTTTAACATTCCATGCCTGAAATACCTTATATCCACCTTGATATAAAACATCATCAACAATAATGCCATCAGCAACATAAGGACCGGTTGCATCTTTTTCATATAGCAATTTTCCTGTTCTTTTATCCAACCATAACAGTCTTTTATCAGCAGTTGGTACTATTACAGCATTATCAGCTACTGCTACTCTTGAGAATATTCCTGCTCCTGTTTTATAAGTCCATTTCAATTTGCCATTCTTCTTGTTTACACATTTAATGAAACCAAGAGAATTCCCAAAATAAACATTGTTTTTATCTGCAGCAACACGACAGAAAACAGAGGCATCATCTCTATAAGCGAGTTCAAGTTTAAAATCTTTTGAAAGAGGTATATTTATATCTTCTTCTGCTTCAATAGGAACTACCGTTTTGCAATCTATCTTATACGCAAACTTCAGTTGTTTAGGTTGTGCTAGAACCTTTTCATATAACTTTACAGAGTCTGAAGAAATATCCACTATTGAATATCCAAATGTCTGCAATTCATTTTTACCCATTTCTAATGAACGGCAATGCATTACTTCAATGTTTTCAACACGGTACCTCTTATAATTATGATAGTGACCATTTAAATGTGCAACTACAGGATATTTCTTTAATATTGAGACATATTCTTTATAGCTATCCAAATCCTTGTTCAATGCATAATGACACACCGACAGCACTTTCTTGCCACCTTTTACTCTTTCGGACAAGGTCTTGTCTAACCATAAAAGGTCTTCATGTTTTATGTGACCATCACCCATTTTCATATAAGGTCCACAATTAATCCCTACTATAACCAGATTATCCGTTTCAGTCACAAATCTATCATTTCCCCAAATATCAAATAATGTTTTACATGCACTCTGGCTCCAATTATTTTCATGATTTCCTGGTACTACAAATAAAGGTTTCTTTATAGTATCCAATATTGATTTCACATTATATAATTGTTCATCGCTTCCTTCATCGGTCAAGTCTCCGGATAAAACGACTATTTCTGTTTCGTTATTATTTATATCCTCTATTACATGCTTAAGCATTTCTTCTTTATTATTGCCAGGCACTACATGTATATCGGTAAGAAGAGTAATTTTCTCGGCGCTAAGGTTAAACGAAACCAACACCATTAATGTTGCTAATACTATAGATCTAATTTTCATATTTAATAGAATTAATGTTATCATTTTAATGTTTAGGCAAAATTACAATTTATTTCAAATCATCACAATATTATTTACCAAAGTATTTTACTACTTTTGTATTATGGAAAGTTTATTGCAAATTGAGAATCTCACTAAATCATTTGGAGATTGTATTTTGTTCAAAAATATCACTTTCGGCGTTAACGAAGGTGACAAAATTGGATTAATCGCAAAAAATGGTGCGGGCAAGTCCACTTTATTAAAGATTATATGCGACAATGAGGCATATGACAATGGGAAAGTCACATTCAGAAATGATATTAAAGTCGGATATTTAGAACAAACGCCTAAATTTGATCCAGAACTAAGTGTTATTGAAGTATGCATGCAAGGCATTGACTCTAGTCATGAAGATGCATGGGAGTATGAGAACCGATTCAAACAGGTATTAACTCAGCTCAAAATTGCCGATCTCAACATTAAGACAGGCAAACTATCAGGGGGGCAACTGAAACGCGTTGCGTTAGCTAAATTAATTATAGAAAACAATGAACTCTTAATTCTTGATGAGCCAACAAATCACCTGGACATTGAAATTATAGAATGGCTAGAGGGATATTTATCACGCAACAAAATTGCGATTCTAATGGTTACTCATGACCGTTATTTTCTAGATAAGGTGTGCAACAAGATAATTGAAATTGACCAGCAATACATTTATACTTACAATGGCAATTATAATTATTATCTTGAGAAACGCCAGGAACGCATTGACGCTCAAAACGCAGAAACGGCTAAAGCAAGAAATCTATTAAGAACCGAACTCGAATGGATGAGAAGACAACCTCAAGCAAGAGGGACTAAAGCAAAATACCGCATAGATGCATTTTATGATCTAAAAGAAAAAGCATCACAAAGATATCATGATAAAAGTGTAGAACTGAATGTCAAATCGGCATACATAGGTTCTAAAATCTTTGAAGCAGTCAATATCTCTAAGAAATATAACGAAAAAATTATCCTTGAAGATTTCAATTATATTTTTGCGAGATATGAAAAGGTAGGTATTGTAGGAAATAATGGCGTTGGGAAGTCTACATTCGTAAAACTGTTACTTGGATTAGAACGCCCAGATTCAGGATCTTTTGATATAGGAGAAACCGTAAGTTTCGGTTACTATAGCCAAGAAGGCATGTCCTTTGATGAATCCATGAAAGTAATTGATGCTGTCACAAGAATAGCAGAATACATAGAATTCGATGAGAAAAGCAAGTATTCTGCTTCACAATTCTTACAATTTTTCCTATTCAGTCCTGCAGATCAGCAAAAATTCATTTACAAGCTCAGCGGTGGAGAGAAAAGACGGCTCTATTTGGCAACGGTTCTTATGAAGAGACCCAATTTTCTCATTCTTGACGAGCCAACAAACGACCTTGATATTATAACATTGGAGATACTTGAAGACTATCTATCTAAATTTAAAGGATGCGTAATCATTATTAGTCATGATAGATTCTTCATGGATAAAACAGTTGACCACTTATTTGTTTTTGAGGGTAACGGAGTGGTAAAAGATTTTCCTGGGAACTATAGTAATTATCGAGATTGGAAAGAAGCTAATGAAAAAGAAAGTGAATCCAAGAAAAAAGAGGTAAATCCGAAAAGAGAAACAGTCTCAAGGAGTACAAGACCAGAAAAAATGAGTTTCAAGGAGAAGCGAGAATTTGAAGCACTAGACATTGAAATAGAAGCTCTCAATAAAGAAAAAGAAGAAATTGAAGCTCTTTTTCAAAACGGAGCTAGTACGGCCGAAATAGAATCTGCATCAAAAAGATATAATGAAATTAAGGCGATGCTCGATGAAAAAGAACTCAGATGGCTTGAGCTCAGTGAGAAAGCTTAAATTATCAGAATAACTAAAAAAAATTAATTGAATAGAATACTTTAAGTATTTATTATTATCTTTGCGTTATAATTACAAAACCACTGGGGCTGACTGGCTTTGACAGCGTGTAGAAGTGGTAAGTAAGCATGCAGAGCGATGATGGCTATGCTCTATAATCTCAGACATCAAAAATTTAATTGGCGAAAATAACTACGCTCTTGCTGCTTAATCGAAGTACAGTAGATTAGCTTAATCTCCGCAACAGTTGCAGAGACAAGACATCACCCGATTGCCTTTTCCTGAGACGTTTCGATAAGGTGGTGCTAGAAATTCAGGAATAGAAAAATTCAAGCCTTGGGGATTTTTCAAATTTTAAAGGATAAGTTTCAGATTGGTTGTCTTTTGCCTGTCTGATTCCGAAAACCAAGAAATGACTAAGCATGTAGAAAGCTTATTGGTTCCGCGTTTGGACGAGGGTTCAAACCCCTCCAGCTCCACAAATAAGACAGGAAATTTCCTGTCTTTAATTATTTAACGCATCGTGCTGACATGAAATTCGAGCTGTTTATTGCAAATAGACTTAAAGCTGGATATAATATGAAGGAATCCAGTAACAGCATGCCTAGTATAGGAATTGCCGTCTTAGGCATGACACTAGCTTTAGTTATCATGATTTTTTCCATTGTTATTGTCTGCGGCTTTAAAAAGGAGATTTCTAACAAGATATACAGTTTAGATGCACATATTAAAATCACTAAACCCGCTTATACACAATCCCGCAATTCCCCTGCTCTATTATTATCAGAAGACTTAACGGAACAGGTATTAAGTATAAATAATGTAAAATCAATCTGTTTAATAGGTGAAAAGCCAGCTGTTCTTAAGACTAATGATTCTTTTAAAGGCGTTATATATAAAGGCGTAGCCGACAATTTCGATTGGTCGTATATCAAAAATGCCTTAATTGATGGAAGAATACCTTACGATAGCATTAAAGGAGTGTCTGAAGTCGTTATATCAAATCATATTTCAAAAGAGCTCAACCTGTCAATAGGCGACAAGGTTCCCACCTATTTCATTGACAATAAGATTAAAGCACGAAATTCTATAATCACAGGAATATACAATACCGATTTTGAAGACTTTGACAATATTTTTATAATTGGAAATATTAGACAGATACAAAGCATAAATCAGTGGAATACCAATCAAGGTGATTATATAGCTGTATCATGCGATAATACAGGAAACATTAAGCAAGTAAACGATAATATTAAGGAACTTTTAGCTAATGAATTTTATCAATATGAAGCAACAAATATCGTTGATAATAACGCATCTTACTTCACATGGTTAGATTTACTGGATATGAATGTCGTCATAATCCTTATGATTATGATAATAGTATCCTCTTTTACCTTAATCTCATGTTTACTAATGATTGTACTTGAAAGAATAAACATGATAGGTATATTAAAGACTCTTGGAACAAGCAACTATTCAATTAGACAAATATTCATTATCACAACAAACAGACTAATCTGGAAAGCATTGATATTAAGCAATTTTATTGCAATAGCTCTATGCTATATTCAAGACAAGTATCACATAATCAAACTAAATCCTGAAGCATACTATATAGAATATGTGCCTGTTGACATTAATTGGACCTATATAATAGCATTTAATATTGCTGTTATTATAATATCATATTTATCGCTTCTTGTTCCATCACATGTGATATCTACAATTGAGCCGAAAAAAACAATATTATTTGAATAAAAAAGAGGGAGAATACAATCTCCCTCATAATGACAATTGCAAGTAATCAATTGAGCACAAACACACTTAATTCAGGTTGTGGTAATTGTTTCATTTTACATATTCTAGCAAATTGCTTAATGAAACTGACAGTAGATTCTTTTGGTTCCACTTTGCTCTTGCTACTCGCATTCTTTAAATTTGATAGAGTAAAGTTTTTCTGCATAGGCAATTAATTCTATAGTTACATATATGTAACGCAAACAATGCCTAAAATATTACACTTATCAAGAAAATTATTTTTAATTAAATAGTAAGAATAATATTGTTCTCTTCTGCAATGCGGCGCATATTTAAAATTGCATATCTCATTCTACCTAAAGCAGTGTTTATGCTTACATTAGTAGTTTCTGCAATTTCTTTGAAACTCATATTCTTATAATATCTCATAAGCAAAACTTCTTTTTGAGAATCAGGAAGTGCATTAACTAGATTTTTTATATCCTGATGAATTTGCTCTGTCACCATTTGATCTTCAATAGTACACTCACTTAAATCCTTTCTATTGAGGATATCAACTTCTTCAGCATCGCATGACTGAGTGTTTTCCGATTTCTCTTGACGATAATAATCAATAATAAGATTATGAGCAATACGGAATATCCAAGGCAGGAACTTACCGTTTTCGGTATATCTACCTTGATTTATAGTAATAATTGCTTTTACAAAAGTTTCTTGGAAAATATCATCAGCCAGTTCTTCACATTTGACCGTATGATAAATATATGTATAGACACGCTCTTTGTATCGCTCAACCAATACATCAAACGCTTGATTTACACCTTTTGTATATAACACTACCAACTTTTCATCGGAAAGAGTTATTAATTCTTCCATGTCAATTTAATTTTGAATTAGAGTAATGTTATATCCTATAGGCAATCCGTTTTTAGTTAAACACAAAAATTATTGCGCAAATATAGTATAAAATATTTATAATACACCAATATCCGCAAAAAAAAGATTAAATATATCAATATATATGTGGAAATTATACTTTAATAAGCTTTAATAGAGCCCATTTATTATCTTCTTTAGAGCTATCGAATTTCATTCCATATTTTGCGGCAGCTTCAGCAACCATAGCAACTTCATCAAAATAAAATCCGCTTAATAGCATATAACCACCTCTGCTGAGTACCCTGCTGTATTTATCAACATCATTAAGAATCACATTCCTGTTAATATTTGCCAGAACTATATCAAAACTCTCATTATCATACGACGAAATTACTGAAGCATCACCATGAAGAATAGTTATATTATTCTTAACATTATTCAATTCAATATTTTCCAAGGCATTAACATAGGCAGCTTCATCAATTTCAACTCCTAATGCCGAATAGGCTCCATGTAATATCGATACGATTGACAATATTCCTGTACCTGTACCCATATCAAGGACTTTACAACCTTTTAGATCCATAGACAGCAATTCTGAAACAATTAAATTGGTTGTAGAATGATGTCCTGTCCCAAAAGCCATTTTGGGATCTATTGTTATATCATATTCCAGTTTCGGATAATCATTATGGAATGTACTATGGATAACGCATCTTTCTGCAATAACCATTGGTTTAAAGAAATTCTTCTCCCATTCCTCATTCCAATCCTTACCGACAATAATTTGCTCACTCCATGTTATTTTGGAAGAGAAGGGATACTGATTTATAGCATTTTCTATTATCCCAGTTGCGTAATGTTCTTTTTTAATGAACGCAGATACACCATTATCAGTAGCTACAAAACTCTCAAAATTCACTTCACACAACAAAGCATCAAGTATATCAACTTCAATTTCATTATGTGGTTCTAAAACAAAGTCAACCTGTATATAATCGTTCATCGCTTGTTTTTTCTAAAAAATGAAACAATGTTTGACGCCAATCTCATACCTTTTGCAACAAGTATTACTTTTTGAATCAATGACATCTTTGCTGAAAAGGCTGCAATATTAGCACCTTTACCGATTGTCCCAACAGGTAAAGTTTCTGCCGCTTTTCTCTTCAGATAGCTTTTCTGCATTTCTAGTTTTATCAATACAGATGCACGCATGAAACGCAACTCTTCAATCGTTACACCATTCCATGCTACATTAGGTGCTGAATCTGTATTCGTTGTAGATTTATTCATCTCTAATTTATTTTTGAGGCGGATTTAAAAATAATTTTGTAACAAATCGAGCTACTGGATTTAGAATAAGAACCTTTTTAAAACAAATGGCAATTATCATAATAATCATTATCAATCCAAATACAATAAGGTTTGCCACCCATTTAGATTCAAAAATCGTATCCAACCAAGCCACAAGTGCAGATGACAAGAAGAATAAAGCACATGCCGCAAGAACGATTATTACACCCACAAATGTCATTGCGGACAACAACAATGTAAGCTTCTCTACAGCAGTAAGCTTAGCATAATCAATTTGTAGGGAAAGATATTTCTTCACCTCACCCCATAATTCCTTATAAGAAGAATTAATCTCCATACCTCACGATTTTATCATATATAAATATGTGCCAACAATATAAATTATTGGCACAATCTATTATCAAGCTTTACTCTCTTCAATTTCGGCAGTGATTTGATCAACCAACTCACTTACATCGTCGTCAGAAAAATCAATTCCTCTTTCTTTAAGCATGCGCTTAATACGCGCTCTTAAATCACTACCTTTCTCAGGAGCAAACAAAATCGCAGCTAAACAACCTACTGCAGCTCCTCCAAGAAATGCATATAAAAGACCAGAATACTTCATAACTTAATTATTTATTTGTTTCCAATTCTGTTGAGATTTCATCAACAAGTTCGTCCATTTTTTTTCTTGACAAATTAATGCCATGTTTTCTTAGGGTTTCACCTATTTTCTTTCTTGTTTCACTGCCTTTATCTGGAGCGAACAACAGACCAACAGCAGCACCTGCTATAGCGCCTCCTACAACAGCTAGTAGTACATGTAATGGTTTCATAACAATTATTTTTAGTTAATAATTTATATTCTATTATACTAACATGCAAACAACGAATTTGTTTAACACAATTATACTCTTATGCATTATTGCATGTGAAATTATACAAATATACGAATTTTTTGAATATCAGATAAAACTCTTTATGTTTTTAATCTAAAAATGTTTATTTTTGCCTACTAAATCAATTGGAATGGCATCAAACGATATAATTATAAAGGGAGCTAGAGTTAATAATCTAAAAAATATTGACATTACAATACCGCGCAACAAACTTATCGTAATTACTGGATTATCTGGCTCAGGAAAATCATCATTAGCTTTTGACACATTATATGCAGAAGGTCAAAGAAGATATGTAGAAAGTTTATCTTCTTATGCTAGACAATTTTTGGGTCGCATGGCAAAACCGGATTGCGACTTCATAAAAGGGTTACCACCAGCAATTGCCATAGAGCAAAAAGTTATTAATAAGAATTCTAGAAGTACAGTCGGCACATCCACTGAAATATATGATTATTTAAGATTGCTTTTTTCGAGAATTGGCAAAACCATTTCACCTATAAGCAACACAGTCGTCAAACGGCACACATCAGAAGATGTTATTAAAAAGATTAATTCATATCCCAAAGGCACTCGTTTTGCGATCCTTGTTAATATTGAGATTCCTGAAGGTCGTTCATTTATCCAGCAAATTGAAATTTTAGCAAAAGGCGGATATTCCCGACTTGAGCATAACAATGAATTCATTTCCATTGCAGATGTTATGAATTCAATTGAGAATCCTTTAAATTATGATTACAAATTACTTATTGATAGACTATCGGTAACTGGTGATCGGGAAGATGAAATTCGACTCTTAGATTCATTGTCTACAGCTTTCTACGAAGGACATGATGAGTGCATACTGAAAGTATGGAATGACGGGAAAATTGAGACACATGTTTTTTCAAAGAGATTTGAAGCAGACGGGATTGTCTTTCAACAACCTACAGAACAAATGTTCAATTTCAACAATCCTATAGGCGCGTGTCCTGAATGCGAAGGCTATGGTAAAATAATAGGAATTGATGAAGACTTGGTAATTCCAGATAAAACTCTATCCGTCTATGACGATGCTGTGATGTGTTGGCGAGGTGCAAAAATGAGTGAATTCAAGAAGGATTTTATTCATTTAGCTGCAAAAAACAGTTTCCCAATACACCGCCCATACTGTGAATTAACGCAGGAACAAAAAGACCTGTTATGGCATGGGAACGATGAAGTTAGTGGAATTGACGGTTTCTTTAAATACATTGAAAGCAAGATTTATAATATTCAGTATAGAGTTCTACTAGCAAGATACAGGGGCAAAACAACTTGTCCGCATTGTAACGGAACAAGACTGAAAACCGAGGCCAGTTATGTCAAAATCAATAATAAATCTATTAGCGATTTAGTCAAGATCCCCGTAAAGGACTTGAAACATTGGTTTGATGCGTTAGAATTAACTGAGCATGATGAACAAATTGCAAATAGAATTCTAATAGAAATTAATAGTCGGCTTAATTTTCTTAATGATGTTGGTCTAGGTTACCTGACTCTTGACCGATTGTCCTCTACCCTTTCTGGCGGAGAAAGTCAAAGAATCAATTTAGCAACATCATTAGGCAGCAGCCTAGTGGGATCTTTGTATATATTAGACGAGCCAAGTATTGGACTTCACTCTAAAGATACAGATAAACTTATAAAAGTATTACGAATGCTCCAGCAGCAAGGAAACACAGTCATTGTAGTCGAGCATGATGAAGAAATAATCAGATCTGCAGACTATCTTATTGATGTTGGCCCACTTGCTGGCAGAAAAGGTGGCGAAATCGTATATCAAGGTTCATTACAAGGCTACGAAAATGGAAACAACAGTCTAACATTACAGTATCTCAACAAAGAGAAATGTATCGTTATTCCTAAAATTCGGCGGAAATGGAATAATTATATAACAATTAATGGCGCATCGGAAAACAATCTGAAAGATGTTACCGTAAAAGTGCCTCTTGGTGTAATGACTGTAGTTAGCGGTGTTAGTGGTTCTGGAAAATCTACACTAATCAACACTATCCTATTCCGAGCTTTGTCCAGACATTATTCCGAAACAAAGGAACAACCTGGAACTCATAAAGGAATCAGCGGAGACATGCACTTGCTTAAAGGAGTTGAATTTGTTGACCAGAATCCAATTGGAAAGTCTTCACGAAGCAACCCGGCTACGTACCTTAAGGTTTTTGACGAAATTAGAAAGTTATTTGCAGAGCAACAACTATCTAAACAAATGGGGTACAACTCGGGGTATTTTTCATTCAACACCCCAGGAGGACGCTGTGAAGAGTGCAAAGGAGAAGGAACTATTACAATAGAAATGCAATTCATGGCTGACATCACTCTTGAGTGCGAGCATTGCCACGGCAAAAGATACAGCAATGATGCTCTTGAAGTTGAATACAGAGGCAAGAATATCAATGATATACTTGAAATGACTATTAATCAAGCGATTGAGTTTTTTAGCGAAAATAATGGTTCAACAGAAAAATCCATTATTAAAAGACTCAAACCTCTTCAAGATGTTGGACTTGGTTATGTCAAGCTCGGGCAGCCATCATCAACATTATCAGGTGGCGAGAACCAACGAGTTAAACTGGCTTATTTCTTGAGCGTAGAAAAAAGTTCACCTACAATGTTTATTTTTGACGAACCAACAACTGGGCTTCATTTTCATGATATCAACACCCTACTTGGTTCATTTACAAGGCTACTTGAAAATGGTCACACGATAGTTATAATTGAGCATAACATGGACATAATTAAATGCGCCGATTATATCATTGACATGGGCCCTGAAGGTGGCGAGAACGGAGGAAATGTTGTTGCAACTGGAACGCCAGAAGAAATTGCAAAAAATCCTGATAGCTATACAGGTAGATATTTAATAGAAAAGCTTGACAATTAATGTCAAGCTTTTCTATTATAGCAACAGGTGACTTATGTATATTGTTACAATTCCAGCCAAAGAACCAACCAGAGCCATCAAACTGATTCTCTTTGCGTACCACAAAAATGGAATGTTTTCCATACCCATTGCCACAACTCCAGCAGCAGAACCTATTATCAATAGACTGCCACCTACTCCAGCACAATATGTTAGCAAATGCCAGAACAATCCATCTTGTACAAAGTATTGCATATAAGCAGGATCAACTGCTGTCGATACCATGGCGTCAGTTGCAACAGGATACATATCCATACACGCTGCAACCAGAGGGACATTATCCACAACAGATGAACAAACTCCAATTATTGAACTGATAATATATGGCTCATGTATTTTTGAATCTAATATATCTGCTAGATTTGTTAGAATACCTGCAGTCTGCAACGCTCCAACTGACATTAGTATTCCCAAGAAAAACATTATTGTTGGCATGTCTATATTTCTCACGACTTGAGTAACAGAAGCTCCTAATTCATCTTTCAAATGAGCTTTAATAACTGCAATATCTGAGATTATCCATAATATACCAAGTGATATTATCATACCGACCAATGGAGGAAGTCCTGTTATTGTCTTAAAGACAGGAACAAATATCAGCCCTGCCACGCCACAGTAGAACATAAATCGGCTCAATTTAGGCTTATGTTTAGCAATATACGACTCTCTTGTCGTTACAGGAATATCATCGGCATCAACAGCTTCATTCTCACTTCGACGCTTCAACACAAATGATGCAAATATAGCAGGCACAATTGCAGAAACAAGGCTTGGCAACAAAAGTGATGACATCAAGCTAGACGATGTAACATTCTCATTCATCCATAGCATAATAGTTGTAACATCTCCAATTGGAGACCATGCTCCTCCACTATTAGCAGCAATAACAACAACTCCTGCAAATAGCCACCTTTCCTTTTGTTCTTTAATTATTTTAGCTAAAAATGCTACCATAATAATGGTAGTAGTCATATTATCAAGAACCGCAGACATAAAGAAAGTCAAAAAGAGATGTATCCATAAGAGTACTACTTTGTTATCTGCCTTAATCTTAGATGTAATAAAAAAGAATCCTCCATATCTCTCAATTAAATCTACTATAGTCATCGCACCAATAAGATACACGAGAATCTCACAAGTATCTCCAAGATGACCAATTAAATCATCTCTCACCTCATTAGCTCCATACTCATATGATAGTATTGTCCACAAGGCGCCACATAAAATCAAAGCGAAGGTTGCTTTATTCAGTTTTAACACATGCTCTAATGCTATAACAATATAGCCTAGAACAAACACGGTTATCATTAAAGTTATCATAGTAATAGTTTAAGGAATTAAATCATCTAATGTGATTTATCTTATCCTGTCGTAGCTTCCGAGTATTTTTTTATCCCTTCTGATTCCAGCTATAGATAATGCTAATAAAATTATCGAAATCACTGGCATTGTGTTTGATATGAAAAATTCAATTGAAATATAATTCTTTGCAATGACTTCAAGAACCAGAACAGTCAATTGACCAAGGATTAGTATAATATTACAGCTGCATAATGTAATTTGAAGATTCAGTTTCTTATACTTGAAAATTGTTACTGCTGATAAAACTGCCACTAAAAGGCTCAGCATAAATGAAACCGTACTAGCATCAAACAAAGATAGTTTTTCCATTGGATTCACACTACTCTGCACTAGAACTACATTCATAAATGAATACACCGCCATGAGAATGGCTACTAATAATAAATAAACTGATTGAATTCGCTGAATTACCATGCTATTGTTTTTAGATTAAATAATTTGTTATAGCAAAATTACATTTTTTTTTCAATTAAGCCATTATAATTTCCCGATTTATTCATCGCTTGGCATATTATTTGCTATATTTGTAACTATATATTTGAAATTAAAATGACAAATACAGAATTAAAGAACCTAACAAACAAAATATATCAAGCACTAAACAGCAAACAGATACACGATTCATTACAAGACATATCTACTCTTGTAAATGAATCTTCAGCATGGTATTTACTTGAAGAGCTTAAACGCACTGAGCTAGAATACTCATATCTGTTGAAATATTTTGTTTCTGGTGCAAACGATCCTGACCGCAGAAGGATTTATCAAGATGTGATTGACAGACTCCTATCAATTACTGATAAAGCGATATCAGAAATCAACACAAAAAATGACAGTAGCCAGTACTACAGTCAAAAACGATTGTTCCTGAAGAACCATAGGTCGATTGAAAATATAATAAAGGAATACGAGCAGATTCTTGATAACATCAACTTATATCAAGAAGTGGATATGAGCAACAGGGCAAATAGCGAGGAATTGTCACTTATAAAAAATAAAGAATTATTAGAAAGCGAATTATTCAAAGCTATTTGGGTATCATTTCCACAAAGCAACAATGACATTTCTACCCTTTCGGAGATAATTAATTCCGGTTCAATTCCAACATACACAAAGTGCTTAGTAATATCGGCTATGCTATTGTCATTAATACAATTCTACAATGAACAAATGCTTGTCACTTTACTATGTGCATATGAAAATGAAGATAACAAAGTATCAATTATATCGTTATGCGCTTCACTCTTGACATTCTTTATACATAATAAAAGAATCAAAGAATCAGCACAAGTATCTAACATTCTTAGCAGTTACTCTGATAATCAACAATTCTCAAAGGACTTTAATACAATATTATTCCAGTTAATTAGGAGTAAGAATACCGAACGATTAACGCAAAAGGTAGAAAAAGAACTCATTCCCAAGTTCATGGATATCTACCCTAAAGCCTTTAAAAAGGATCTAACTTCTCTTGATATCAGTGAACTGGAGAAAAATCCACAATGGAAAGAAATTTTAGATAATGAGGGTATTACTAAAAAGATTGATGAGTTGAATAAACTGCAGTCCGACGGAGCAGATATATTTATCGGCACATTCTCACATCTTAAGTCATTTGCTTTCTTCAATGAAATCGGCAACTGGTTTTTACCATTTCATAAAGACCATTCAATGATAACGAATATGCTGACTGAGAAAGAAAGCAGCATAGCAAATATAATACTAGAATCTCAGTTCTTCTGCGATAGTGACAAGTATTCCTTTATATCGTCACTGGCATCTGTTCCTCAGTCTCAGCGCAATATGATGATTTCACAGTTTGGTGAACAAAATTCTATGATTAAAGAATTACGCAATTCTGATATGCTGACAGAATCAAAAGACAGATTACAAATTTCTAATCTTTATATTCAGAACATCTACCGTTTCTTTAAATTATATAACAGAAAGGCTGAATTCTATGATCCTTTTTCCAATGAGTTTGACATTACAGAAATAGCACACTGTAATAATCTTGATAGTTACAATAATACAATTAATGTAGTATCCGATTTTTATCTAAAGAATGAATATTACACAGATGCTATAAAGTATTTTAAGTATTTGCTTAAAAACGACAATGAGATTTCACCAAATATCTATCAAAAAATTGGATTCTGTTATCAGAGTCTAAAACAATACAATAAAGCAATAAATTATTATAACAAGTATGACTTGATGTCAAATAAAGATGTATGGAATTTAAGGCACATCGCAGCATGTTATAGGGCTTTAAATCAGCACGAAGCAGCATTAAAATACTACAAGTCTGCAGAGGTGTATGCTCCAGACAACACATCGCTGATCTTAAGTATAGGTTATTGCCTTCTCGAAATGGATAAATACGATGAAGCTCTTGAATATTTTTATAACTATTGCTATAAAAAGAACGAAAATGACAATATTCTGGACAGACAAATTGCATGGTGTTATCTCTTGAAAGGCGAATACTCTAAAAGCAGAATCAGATATGAAAACATAATCAAGGGCAAACCAAATGCGACCGATTATCTAAATTTCGGGCATCTGTCATTAATTGAAAATAAAATTGCTGAAGCGATAGAACTATACAAGAAATCTTTTGATGCATATGGCAATTCCATTGAAAAATTCAAAGAAACATTTCTTGCAGACAAAACGATATTACAGAAGGCTGGCGTAAACGAAACTGACATATCCATTGTATTAGACGCCTTTCACATGATATGCAATAAATCACTATCTTTGTAATAAATTATTTAACAAACAATAAAATGAAAAAATTAATTCTTAGTTTATTTTTAATTCTAACACTCCACACTATGGCAAAATCAGAAAACATTTTCCTATCGGAGTTTAAAACAACAAATGGGGCTATACCTTTCGACAAAATTACAAATAGCGATTTTGAACCTGCAATTCTGCAAGGTATAGAGGAACAGAAGCAACAAATTAACGCTATTGTTAATCAAAGAAGTGTACCAAACTTTGAAAATACAATACTAGCATTAGAACAATCTGGCAAAACATTAAGCCGTGTTCTTGGTGTATTCTATCCATACATTTCAGCAAATTCCAATGACGAGTTGATGGAAATTTCAACCAAACTTTCTCCAGTACTAACTGCTCACAGCACTAGCATTAGCCTAAATGAGAAACTTTGGGAACGCGTAAAATTTGTATATGACAATGCTGACAAGCTAAATCTGGATTCGGAAGACAGAATGCTTCTTGAAGAAACATATATTTCATTTGTTAGAAGTGGAGCCAACCTTCAAGGTGAAGCAAGAGAAAAATACCGACAGCTCAACAATGACATATCTATGCTTACACTCAAGTTTGGCCAAAATGTATTGAAAGAGCTTAACACCTATGAGATATGGTTAGAGAAAGAAGACTTGGCAGGATTGCCTGAGAGCTCAATTGAAGCAGCCAGAACTGCAGCAAAGGAGAAAGGCAAAGACGGATATTTAATTACACTAGCAGCTCCTAGCTACCGTCCTTTCATGCAATACTCATCTCGCCGCGACTTGCGTGAAAAATTGTACAAAATGTATAATTCACGAAATACATCAGGTGAATTCAGCAATATTGAGATAATGAGCCAAATTGCAGACAAGCGTCGCCAACTTGCAAATATATTTGGATATAAGACATTTGCTGAATACAAGCTATCCCACACTATGGCTCAAAATTCACAGAATGTGTACAACTTGCTAAACAATTTGCGAGATGCATACCTTCCTGCTCAAAAGAATGAAATGAAAGAACTTGAAAAGTTCGCTTCAACTCTTGAAGGCAAGAAAGTTAAAATTGAAGCATGGGATTATAGTTACTATTTCAACAAGTTAAAAGACAACAAATTTGACTTGAATGATGAAATCCTAAGACCATACTTTGAACTAAACAATGTTATCGATGGTGTATTTGGCCTTGCAACCAAATTATACGGAATAAAATTCATCGAAAATCATGATGCTCAAGTTTTCAACCCAGAAGTTCAAGCGTTCAATGTAATTGATGCTGATGGTACATATCTTGGCATGATTTACACAGACTTCTTCCCTAGAGCTTCTAAGCGTAGTGGAGCATGGATGACTGGATTTCGTGACCAGTATATTGACGACAAAGGCTCTGATGTGAGACCTTTAGTCTCAATTACTATGAATTTCACTAAACCAACAGGCTCAAAGCCATCATTGCTAACTTTTGATGAGGTCGAAACATTCCTACATGAATTCGGACATGCACTGCATGGTTTACTAAGCAAAGTAAAATATGCATCATTATCGGGAACAGCAGTATATCGTGACTTCGTAGAATTACCATCTCAGTTCAATGAAAACTATCTTATCGAAAAAGAATTCCTAGACAGTTTTGCAAAGCATTATGAGACTGGAGAAGCTATGCAACAGGAATTGGTTGACAAGATTATTGCTTCTGCGCAATTTGGTGCAGCTTATGCATGCATAAGACAATTAGGATTTGGTTATCTTGATATGGCATGGCATACTATTACTGAACCAGTAACAGATGCTTTTGCATTTGAACTTAACACAATGAAAGAAGTACAACCATTTAGTGTAGTAGAAGGATGTCTATTAGCGCCTCAATTCTCACACATATTCTCAGGAGGATATGCTGCAGGATATTACAGCTACAAGTGGGCTGAGGTACTTGAAGCTGATGCTTTTGCCAAATTTAAAGAAGATGGCATTTTCAATCAAGAAACTGCAAAATCTTTCAGAGATAATGTGTTGAGTAAAGGTGGTACCGAACATCCAATGGAATTATATAAGAAATTCCGAGGTAGTGAGCCAAATATTGATGCTCTTCTAGCTAGAGATGGAGTTAAAAAGAAAACAAATAAGACTCGAAAATAAATAGTTTTCAAAAAAAATATACTATTAAAATGCAAAATAAGGGATTTTATAAGTCCCTTATTTTTTTTGTCTTATTATTTAATTAAATTTGTACTGAAATTGCACTACAAATGTTATAGTTAAAAGTAGTGATAAATTTATCAGTATGGAGATTGATACAAAAAAGCAACGCATATTAGACATTAGATATTTGCAAATGGCAGCTATATGGGCTGAAAACTCATATTGCAAGCGAAGAAAAGTTGGAGCACTGATAGTTAAGAATAACATGATTATTTCCGATGGTTTTAATGGTACACCATCTGGATTTGAAAATATTTGTGAAGATGAAGAAGGCTTAACAAAAGCCTATGTGCTTCATGCTGAAGCTAATGCAATAACCAAAGTCGCTCGCACCAACAATAGCAGCGACGATGCCACATTATATGTGACAACTTCTCCCTGTATTGAATGTGCAAAATTAATAATACAAGCAGGCATTAAGCGTCTTGTATTTTCCGAATTATACCGAATGAGAGATGGCATTGATTTATTGGAGCGTTCTGGCATCGAGTGCGTCTATCTCCCTAAGGATTCATTTGATAGTGATTTAAATGATTAAATAGCTCAATTATAATTTATGAAGAGCAACAAAAATAATTTGGTATTACTACCAATAGCAATTGCAGTTTCAATAGTTATAGGTATTACTATTGGAGGCAAATTTTCCAATTCAGGTGGGATTCATTTCAGCGACAGGAAAATCAATACTATTTTAAATCTGGTTTCAGACGGCTATGTAGATACTGTCAATATTAATAATATTGTAGAACAAACTATTCCTCAATTATTAAGCAATCTTGATCCACACACCGTTTATATTCCTTCAAAAGATTTAAACGCTGTGAATGAAGAGCTAGACGGCAGTTTTAGTGGTATTGGCGTGTCATTTTTCTTGATGAATGACACTGTTAGAATTATTGAAGTACTATCTGGTGGACCTTCAGAAAAAGCCGGATTAATTGCAGGTGACAAGATTGTATCAATCAACGACTCGGCGTTTGTTGGTCCAAGCATTAACAATCAAGCCGTATTCAACAAACTTAGAGGAATAAAAGGTTCAAAAGTAAAGTTAGGTATTAAAAGAAACAATACCAATGACATTCTATCATACGACATAACACGAGGTGATATTCCAATGGTATCTATCGATGCCTCATATATGGTTGACAAAGAAATTGGATATATCAGGATAGACAAATTTGCCCGTACTACTTATGATGAATTCCTGCAAGCTTTAGTAAAGCTGAAAAATGAAGGTGCAGAAAAATATATACTAGACCTCAGAGGCAATGGTGGAGGATTTATGGAAATGGCCATACTTATGGCAAATGAATTTCTTCCAGAAAATTCACTAATCGTATATACCAAAGGCAGAGAGCGTAAAAATGATCAGCAATTCTGGAGTGACGGAAATGGATCATTCCAAAATGTTGAACTGGCTATACTGATTGATGAATTTTCAGCCAGCGCTAGCGAGATTCTTGCGGGAGCAATCCAAGATAATGATCGTGGATTGATTGTAGGCCGCAGATCTTTCGGTAAAGGTCTTGTACAAAAACAGTTCCAACTAAACGATAGCAGTGCCGTGAGAATGACTGTATCACGCTATTACACTCCTTCAGGACGATGCATACAAAAAGATTACAAGAAAGGTGAAGAAGCATACAATCAAGATATCTATGACCGTTATGCTCATGGCGAATTGTCAAATAAGGACAGCATTAGAATTGATACTTCAAATGTATTCATGACCGTTAATCATAGAAAGGTATACGGCGGTGGCGGTATAGTTCCCGATATTTTTGTACCAACAGATACTTCGGGTATCACATCATATTACATAAATGTATCAAATGCAGGACTATTACAAAAATTCGCTTATGAATTTGCCGAAATTAATCGCGACGAGTTCAAGGAGCTAAACGATTACAAGCAATTCCTTCGTATTCTGCCTAGCAACAATTCTCTGTTATATGATTTCGTTACTTATGCTTCAAAAAATGGTGTACCTGCTAGATGGTTCTATATCAACCAATCAAAATCTCTCATCGTTAATCAACTAAAAGCATTGATTGCACGAGATATATTTGGTACTGAAGCATTCTACCCTATCTATAATAAGAATGATAAAATGATTCAGAAAGCAGTAAAAGCATTTAACGAAAATAAAGCATCTATTCCTATATCTGAAAACATAAGCAATTGATATCATGAATAGTAAAGACAATATCAGGATTGCTATAAAAAAACAGAAAGCAAGCGTAGATGCTGAAGAAAAAAAAGACGCAGAAGTTCTTGTTTTCAATAAAGTACATTCACTTGATGAATGGAATACCAGTAAGAACATTTTGTTCTACAATTCATTACCTGATGAATTGCAGACAACTAGACAACTAGAAGATAACAATCATGATAAAAACATCTTTCTGCCTAGAGTAAATGGTTCTACCCTAGATATACTTCGCTATGATGCTGATAATATGCATATCGGTGCATTTAATATTAATGAGCCTTCAGGTCACAACACTACCGATATTGAAGCCATTGATTTAGTAATTGTACCTGGAGTTGCTTTTGACAAAAACGGTAATCGTTTAGGCAGAGGTAAAGGCTATTATGATTCTCTCCTCTCAAATTGCAGAGCAATAAAAATTGGCGTATGCTATGATTTTCAATTATTAGATAATATCCCGGCAGAAAATCATGATGTCAAAATGGATATAATTATTACACCAAAGTCTTTAATTAGAATTAAATAAAAATGGCAATTATTTGTAGTGATACTAAACTATGCGACATTGTAATAACTGAACCTTCATGCATTACAGTTCTTAATCGCTTTAATATATTCCTTGGTTTAGGAGATAAAACCGTTAACGACATTTGTGCAGAAAAGGGCCTTAACCTGGACTTCTTCATAGCAATTTTAAACACCTATCTTAATGAAGACTATATGCTTGAAGATGCTCTTATGTCTTCTAACATAAATGATATAATTGAATATTTCAGAAAGACTAACGAATATTATCAAGGACTGCTAATTCCTAATATCGAACGGCACTTCGATGTTCTCGTCATGAAAAGCTCAAGCGGTAAAAATAATCTTATGCTTTTGCGTAAGTTCTTTGATGAAGTCAAGCATGAGTTGAACACGCGAATCGCTAACGATAATGAATTATTCAGCAAACTGAGCACCGTCAACGGAATACATGAGGAGAATGATTTCATAGAAGATAAACTGAGCGACTTGATTAACATGTTCATTATTCATTTAAAGGGAGAATATGACATCAACCTATGCCAAGCCGTTATTACATCATTCATTTCATTCCAGAAAGATATACGGCAAAACAACCGTATAAGATACCGTATCCTTATACCTATGCTTTGCAAATTATAATTATGCCATGTATTATAAAGCAGCTATAATTCATCAGAATGTATTAGTGTCAACTGGTCTTTCACAAATACTGCATGAGTTGTTTGATTTTAAAACAACCATACTTGATATTAATGATATTGAAGCAGTATTGGACAACTATGACCTCATAATTATAAGTTCTAATGTATTTACCTCACATCATAAATTCTTTTACACTAGAAAACATAAAACAATTATTATAACATCTAATCTGCTCCATGGATGCGAGAACATTAATATAATTGATGAGTACTGGAGTAAAGATAAAATTGTTGCTGCAATTCAAAATACAATCTCAAATCTTGAATTAATCAAATCATCACATAATGAATTGACAAAACGGGAAATAGAAGTCCTGCAGCTTGTAGTCAAGGGACATATCAATAAAGAAATTGCAGATATCTTGAATATCAGTTTTAATACTGTACTCACACACAGGAAAAATATAACATCAAAACTAGGCATAAAAAGTATATCCGGTTTAAGCGTTTATGCCATGATGAACGGACTGATCTCAACATAAAAACGCATTGATAATATCAATATAACAAGAAAGGCTGCCTAATGGCAGCCTTTCAATGTCTATGTAGATAATTAATTAAATCCACTTCATGAATGCAAAATCTTGACGATGTGGAAGATCTGGATTGTTTGGATATACACGGAATGCATACTTGAACATACCAGCATCTTTCATTACTTCATTCAATTGATAAGTAATAACATCACCTTCTTCATCAACTACATTCAATGGAACAGTCTTAGAGAATTTAACCTTACCATCTTCATTCTTATATACGACAAGTTCAATTCCTAGACTTCTTCCCAAACCAGCTGTATCCAATTTAATTGTTGCATCATATGCACTGCCATTAAATGGAGAAGAAAGTAATGAGTCAGATAGTTTCATATCAACAACCTTCACAGCATCCCACTTAGATGCAACATTTTCCTTCCATGCTGCAATTTCCTTAGCCTTTGCATAACCATCAGCCATCAATTCTTTTGAGCGATTACCTTCCTTAGAATAGAAACGATCGATATAATCGTTTAGCATGCGCTGCATAGTGTAATTTGGAGTAATGTATGCAAATGAGTTCTTAATGAATTGAATCCATTCAGGAGAATATCCCTTTGAGTTCTTTGCAAAATACAAAGGAATAATTTCATTCTCAAGCATTGAATAAATAGTAGCAGCATCAAGTTGGTCTTGCTGGTTTGTATCCTGATATGTAATCTCATCAGTCAATGCCCAACCAGCACCCTTCTTATAACCTTCATACCACCATCCATCAAGTACTGAGAAGTTCAATACACCATTCATTTCAGCCTTTTCACCTGAAGTACCAGATGCTTCTAGAGGACGAGTTGGAGTATTCAACCAAATATCAACACCTGTCACAAGACGCTTAGCTACAATCATATCGTAGTTTTCCAAGAAGATAATCTTGCCTAGGAATTGTGGCATTCTAGAAATTTCAATGATACGCTTAATAAGACCTTGACCACCGCCATCAGCAGGGTGAGCCTTTCCTGCAAATACGAATTGAACAGGGAATTGTTCGTTGTTTACAATCTTAGCCAAACGATCCAAGTCGGTAAACAAAAGGTGTGCACGCTTATAAGTAGCGAAACGACGAGCAAAACCGATAATCAACGCATTAGGATTAATCTTTTCAGTAATCTTAACTACGCGAGATGGGTCTCCTTGATTCTTCAACCACTTTTCCTTGAAATCCTTTCTAACGAAATTGATGAATTTATTCTTCATCTGCATGCGTAGATTCCAGATTTCTTCGTCGTTAACATTCAACATTGGTGCCCAAGTTTCTTCCTTAGCTTGCTCATCAATATAGTTATCACCTAGCACCTTCTTGTAGTATGCCTTCCATTCAGAAGCAGCCCAAGTTGGCATGTGAACACCATTTGTAACATAAGAAACATGGGATTCTTCTGGAGAATAACCCTTCCATACACCCTGGAACATATTCTTAGAAACTTCACCATGCAACCAGCTCACTCCATTAGCTTCTTGACATGTATTCAAAGCAAACACACTCATTGAGAAGCGTTCATTAGTATCTGGATTTTCACGACCCATATTCATTAGGTCTTGCCAGCTGATACCAAGCTTAGCTGGATATTCACCCATATACTTACCAAACAAACCTTCATCAAAATAGTCGTGTCCTGCAGGCACTGGAGTATGAACAGTATATAGAGATGTTGCACGAACTAGTTCTAGAGCAACATTAAAGTCAAGTTTTTCTTCTTGAACATAATCAACTAGGCGTTGCAAATTCAACAATGCAGCATGACCTTCATTGCAGTGATATAGTTGTGTCTTGATACCAAGTTTCTTCAACATCAATACACCACCTATACCAAGAAGATATTCTTGCTTAATACGATTTTCCCAGTCACCACCATATAGCTGAGATGTGATAGGACGATCATATTCTGAATTCTTTTCATTATCTGTATCAAGCAAATATAGATTCATACGACCTACATTAACTTTCCAGATATTAGCATAAATGATTCTACCAGGATATGGAACTTCTAGAACCAATTGAGAACCATTCTCATCTAGAACAGGTTCGATTGGCAATTGATTGAAGTTTTGTGGCTCATAGTTAGCCATTTGTTGTCCATCAACTGACAGAGTTTGAGTAAAATATCCATGTTTGTACAAGAAACCAACTGCTGTCATATCTACGCGTGAATCCGATGCTTGCTTGATATAGTCACCAGCAAGAATACCAAGACCACCAGAATAGATCTTCAAACATGCGCACAAACCATATTCCATACTGAAATATGCAATTGATGGAACATCAGTACGCATTGGTTGACTCATGTAATTCTTGAAGCTAGCTACAACACATTGAATGCGTTGCATCATTGCTTCATCATTCATAATCTCTTCATAGCGTTCGTGATCAATCTTTTGTAGCATCATAACAGGGTTCTCACCTGTAGCACGCCACAATTCAGGGTCCAAATCGTGGAATAATGTCTTACCTTCACTATTCCATACCCACCACAAATTCTTTGCTAAATCCTCAAGTTCTTTCAACTTTGCAGGAAGTTCAGACTTAACTGTAATCTCTCTCCACACTGGAGAATTTGTATTACTTACTTGTAATTTCATAAAAAATATTTATAAATATCTATGTTTTTATTATTTGTAAAAAGTATCGTTAATATGGCTAGCATATTAAACTATTATCATAGGTTTTTAATCTTATTTAGGGCTTGATTATAGGCAACTTCGTAATGCTTCATGAAATTATCCCATGTTGCAGATTCTGCGGTAGTCCTTGCATTATTCCTAGCATTTATAACATACTCTTCATCACTTGTTAAATATGTATATAATGCATCTGAAATTTGTGCAACAACTTCACTATAATTTGAATCTGTTCTATGCACAACCTTAACGCCAGACTTATCAAAACCATCGCCGTGCTCATTTAACACCCACTGTCCAAATCCAGACAATTCAGTAGTGATAGTAGGAACACTGAATGCAACACTTTCCATTGGAGTGTATCCCCATGGTTCATAATAAGAAGCAAACACTGTGCAATCAAAACCAATTAACAGGTCGTAATAATTCATATTGAAAATGCCATCATCGCCATTTAAATACGAAGGTACATAAATAATATAAACATTATCATCTGCATTATTACACATATTCAAATAACGCATCTTTCCATATATAGCATCATCATTATAATTATTAATATCATGCGTAATTATACGGTTTTCTAATGCGCAGTCACTATTGTTTGCCAACTTCATTGACAAATCTGCACGAGCTTCTTTTACCCATGCCGGAACCATCATAAATGCAACAACTTTTCTGTCTGAGGCTGTCCACTTAGATCTTAAAACATTAACAGAATCAATAAATGCATCAAGACCCTTATTACGGAATTCATTTCGGCCTGAAGTTCCTATTAATAATGTATCATCAGCAAGGTCAACTCCTATTAATGATTTTGCTACTTCAATCAATTTTGTTCTTGCCTGTTTTCTTTTCTTAGTAAATTGTGTCTTAACTGGAACAAAATTCAGTTCAAAACCATTAGGCGTAACAATTGGCTCTCTACCTATAAGCTGTTTACATTCAACTGCAGTCACATCACTAACAGTTGTAAATGAATCTGCAGTTAGAGCGGCTGTCTTTTCTAGAGAATGCTTTGATTGCATATTCAATTCATCAGCCATTTGATCTCCATTATATCCGTTCATATAATCATACAATGGCTTATTATTACCGCAGATACTTCGGCCAATACTTGTAGCATGAGTTGTAAAGACCGTTGCAATATCGGGCATTGAACTCTTTAAATACAACAAACCCATGCCTGTTGTCCATTCATCAAAATGAGCATATACTTGTGTATCCTTTTCAATGTATTTAGCATATGATTCAATGACAAGTGCAGCACCATATGCAAACATACATGATTCATCATAGTCACCATAACCATGCAAAGAATCAACCTTATATTTATTCCACATATCGGAATAAAGTTCATTCTTAACATTATATAGCGATTTATAATCAACAAGTATTACTACAGGACGGCCAGGAATATCCCAACGCCCTACTCTCACTTTTATATCATGCGGTAAATTGCTGTTTTTTTTCCACGCCTGTAGAAGACGAGGAGACTCTTTGAAAGTACTTGATGTATTATCCTTTCCAAAATCAGGACCTATGAAAATCACTTGATCCTGAAAAAGGTCATTCATTGTTTTAGCCTTCGTAGATAATACTGTGTAGATTCCACCAACTTTATTACACACTTCCCAACTAACCTCAAAAATTAAATTAGAGTGCTTTTTGTTCTTGGTCATATTAAAATAAAAATAAAAATTTCAAGTCGCAAAATTAGTAATATTTTCGCAATAAACCAATTAAACATCAGTTTAATTACATTTATAACTAAATTATACCCATATACACATTATTTATATCTGTTTATTACTATTGTTTATTACTATTGTTTCTTACAAATTGTATTTACTATATCAATATTTTTTTGTAACTTAGCAAAAACATAACTCTTAACAATTATAATTATGGCAAACAAAAGAGATCTTAAGAAAATGATTAAATACACATGCAGTGACATTGCAGGTGAATGTATTTTTGCAAAACTTTATTTTGATGGTATTGACAATGAAAAAATGGACGATATTATTGTTAAATCTGCATTTTTGCAAACATCAACAATCGATAAAGTTTCAGTCTCATATGATAAGACTTTGAAATCTTTCAATGGAAATGCATTTGAATACAGAAAAGCAAAAGGTAAATATTATAAGGATTGCTACCAAGCTCTTAAGAAAGAATTGGCTGATTCTGTTGCAGAATTTGTATCAGAAATGAATGCAGCTCTTTCTCAAGAACAAAAAGATGCAAATAAGGCTGCTTTGGCAAAATAATTCTTCTATCGTTTTGAATCTAGCAGCATCTATACTTAAAGCTTTAGGGTGGTCTTTGGAAGTAACAGTTCCAGACCATCCTAAATGTGTTATATGTATTGCTCCTCATACGAGCAATTGGGACTTTATTTATTGCGAGTTAGCATGTCACTCTTTGAATTGGACAGCCTCTTTCCTAATGAAGGAAACTTGGTTCTTCTTTCCACTCAACTACTTTTTCAAAGCAATTGGCGGGATTCCTGTGCCTAGAAAAGCAAAAGGAGCAGACTTAACAGAAACCATAATTAGAAGATTCAAAGAGAGCAATAGCCTTAAAATAGCTATCACACCAGAAGGCACAAGGAAAAGAGTTGATAAATGGAGAAGTGGAATGCTTTACATAGCTCATGGTGCAAATGTTCCTATTTTGCTTGCAAAACTTGATTACAAGCATAAACATATAAGTTTAACAGACACTTATCTCCCTACTGGTGATATTGATACCGATATACAATTTATCAAGAACTATTATAAAGGTGTTAATGCCAAGTATCCAGAAAAATTCTGCACAGATTAAACATAATAGTTATGATAACTAATAAAAAACTAAATATCGCTATCATTGAAGATAGCATTATATGGGGCAACAAGAATGCTAATTTATCCAAATTGGAAGAAAATCTTCAATACATTCCACAAGAAACTGATATCGTCATTTTGCCAGAGCTATTCTCTACAGGATTTCTGATTGAAGATCCAGAACAAATGAGGAATCTTTCTGAAAGAAACACTGAAAACACAATATACACACTGAAAAGACTGGCAAAACAATACAACATTGCCATAACCGGCAGTTTCATTGCATGTACTGCCAACAAAATATTCAACAGAGCTTTTTTTATAGAAAATTCTGGTGATGAATACTATTATGACAAACGGCATTTATTCAGTATTGGAGGAGAACATGAAGTTTTCTCACATGGAAATGATCTACCTCCAGTCATTCGCTATAGAGGCTGGAATATAATGCTTGCTGTATGTTATGACCTTCGATTTCCAGTATGGCTTAAAAACACTAATAACAAATATGATGCATTGATTGTAGTAGCCAATTGGCCTAGTTCTAGAGAGTATGTATGGAAACACTTACTAATAGCAAGATCAATAGAAAACATCAGCTATGTATGTGGTTGTAACAGAATTGGAAAGAGTCCAACTGGCATTGAATATACTGGTGCATCTACAATACTTGATTTCAGAGGACAACCTATTGAAAAAAGGATTCAAGGTACTAAAATATTATATGCAACATTAAATAGCGACAAACTGACTTCATATCGCGAAAATTTTCCTGCTTGGAAAGATTTTGATGATTTTGAGTTAAATATATAAGGTCTTATGATTATTCATAAGACTTTCTTATTTTCATTTCGCAATTCTTACAATCTGTTTCAACTATTAATTTTGTCTTATTATTCACAAGAAATATTTTATTTGGGATATTCTTTTCCGCACCACTTTTCCTACACCATCCTAATTCACGCAAGATACAATACCTGGTATGCATGAGAACATCACTGCCATTCACAATATAATCATTACATTCTATTGCATTTGACACCGTATCTACACCATGAGACTTATAGAACATAGCACTTAATCTATTAGAAACATTATCGGTATGAGAAAGATGTTTTCTGTAAAATAAGATATCTTCATCTTCCTTCATGCGTGTATCATACTTATAATTAACTTTCTGTGCACAATCAAGTTTTTCTATTGCTGCCCTGCGTAAATCTGCAAGAAGAGAACTAGGTATAAAAAGTTCTCCTTTAGTTGTCACATTGTTGGCTACATATATTGTACTACCAAGTTTCTTTAATATATCCTCTTGCTTTTGACTTTGCAAAGTCTTAGCCAATTCCAAAGGTGTTTCCAAGAATTTACTTGACACGACATAGTTTCCACGTTCATCTTTAATTTCCAATGATACAACATTATTAGATTTAGATACTTCCAGATTCATATCAACACTGATATTTCTGCGAGAAGTTTCTGCGTCTAAAATATCGTTCATTTTCTTATCGAAAGTCCTATATAATCGTGTACCTTTAGGTAATTTCACTTTATTTGAGATGAATACATTCTTGCCTTGCACTTTATTCACCCTGAACCCAGTGTATGCTCCATCAATAAAATAACTTAAACCATCGCCATTGACTAATTCATGGTTAGTATCGATTTGTAAAATATTACCATTTCTGACAGATGTTATAGCACCAATAAACTCACCCATTGATTTTGGTGTATGAATTGATGCTATACTTGTACCATTCTCATGATATCTATCATAAAGGAAATATGAGGTAAACGATCTATTAAAGACTTTTTCTAAACATGGTTCAAATTGAATAACAGATTTTCCACATGAACTACGCTCATATTTTCCAGGATTCTCTGCTATTATATCATCTATAATCTGTCTATAATAAGCAACAACATTCTTAACATAGCCAATGTCCTTCAGACGGCCTTCAATCTTGAAAGAAGTAACACCAGCTTCAATTAAATCCTTCATTGAAGCTGATCTGTTCAAGTCCTTCAATGACAAATAATGTTTCTCCTCAGCAAGGACATTGCCCTCTTCGTCTTCAATTCGATATGGCAAACGGCACATTTGAGAACACATACCACGATTAGCACTGCGTTTCATACATGCTTGGCTAACACCGCACCTGCCGCTATAACTTACACAAAGTGCACCATGAATAAATGACTCTAATGGTACACTTACAGCATTGCTTATCTCTTTAATTTCATTCAGCGTCAATTCTCTAGCCAAGACAATCTGTGAGAATCCCACCTTTTCCAAGAAAGAAGCTTTATCTTTATCTCTTATATCGCATTGCGTACTTGCATGTAGTGGAATTGGCGGGATATCCAAGCGAAGGATTCCCATATCTTGCACTATCAGAGCATCAACACCTATTATATACAATTGCCTTATAAGCTTTTCAACTTCTGGCAATTCGTCATCAAAAAGTATGGTATTTACAGTTACATATACTCGCGCATTAAATTTGTGAGCAAATTCAACAACTTGTTTAATATCATCTATGGAATTACCAGCCATAGCTCTTGCTCCATAACGGTTTGCTCCCATATACACGGCATCAGCACCATGCTTTATTGCTTCTATTGCAATCTGTGCATTTTTTGCAGGTGCTAATAATTCCAACTTCTTGATAACGCCCATCACTTAATATTTCTTATATCGTAAGGTGTTTCTTGATATACAAAATAGTTCAACCAATTTGAATATAGTAGATTCGCATGGGATCTCCATCTCACCAACAAACCTTTACCAGGATCATTATCCACATAATAGTTATCGGGAATATGAGGATTTAGTCCTAAACTCAAATCTCTATGATATTCAAAATCCAAAGTACCAGGAGAATATTCGGGATGTCCCAATATATAAAATTCGCGTCCGTTACGCCCCATTACCATATATACTCCACATTCATCTCCTTCGGAAATAACTTCTAGTTCGTCATGAGATATAATATCTTCTTTCAAAACAGTACTATGACGGCTATGTGGAGCATAAAACACATCATCAAATCCTCTGAAAATAGGATTCTGATGATTATAAACCTTATGCTCGAATACACCAGAGAGTTTTGATGGCAATAAAATCTTCTTTACACCATATCTATAATACAATCCTGCCAATCCTGCCCAACAGATATATAGAGTTGATGTAACATGAGTTTTTGCCCATGCAAAAATTTCCTGTAATTGTGGCCAATAATCAACATTTTCAAAGTCCATCTTCTCTACTGGTGCTCCGGTTACAATAAAACCATCATACTTGCTATCTTTCACATCTTCAAACTTTTTATAAAAGTTATCAAGATGCTCTCTTGGTGTATTTTTGCTCTCATGACCATCAACTTCAATCAAATCCAATTCAATCTGTAATGGGGTATTTGACAATAAGCGTAACAAATCTGTCTCCGTCATGATTTTCAACGGCATCAAGTTAAGCAATGCTATTCTTAATGGTCGGATATCTTGACTAGATGCCCTTTGCTCATCTATAACAAATATATTTTCTTTTTTTAATGTCTCTACCGCAGGTAGTGAAGAAGGAACTCTTACTGGCATTTCTTTATAATTCTTTTAAATATTATTTAATATATGCATTGCAGATTCTCTTCCTGAATTCAATAGATGCGGAAAATGAGAATCTGAATTTATCAATACATGAGGTTTATATTGCTTTATCCAGGTAAACAATCTTTCACTCGGAAAAAAACGATTAAACTGCTCATATGCTTTTGTATTTATTTCAATAATATAATCTTTATCGAGAATAGCATCAAACACATTTCTAACAAGTTTCAAGTACCATTCCTCTTCATCTATTCCTCTCTGGAACAAACTTGCATTATATCCTATCTTATCAAAATGACCAATTATGTCAAAGCCTCCTGCTTCAATCATCTTTAGGCTCTGCTTATAATAACTTTCAACAACGCCCCTTATATCATTATTGAAATGTAAATTCATTTTATTTCTAAATGATTCAAAATTCCCATCAATATCAACATACTCTTCTTCGTTTACAAAAGATGGTATAAAATGAATTGATCCTATTCTATAATCAAGAGGTAATGAAACAAAAAAATCGTTAGAAGGTCCCCAATTATCAAAATAATCAATCTCCATAGCAGCATATAAATGAATTCTATCACAATATACGCTTTTAAGATGATTCATTTCATTGAGATACTTCTCAACATCTTCAATTTTCATATTACATGGAGATTCAACAATTACTGGCGAATGAGGACTAAAACCTAAATGCTTAAATCCTGCATCAACCGCATGCTTTACAAAATTTTCAATAGTATCCCTCCCATCACAATATTGTGTGTGAGTATGAAAATTATAACGACTTGTACTTGTTGATATCTCTCTTAAATCAATCATAATCGATTATTTATTTTTTAATACATTCTTATAAAACAATGTACAAAAAACACATGTGACAACAGCCGCAATACCTATTGAAATCGCATAATCTACTGTAATAAGATTCAAACCAGGCATTATTTCTACTATATACTTAGCAATATAATTATCAAAGGAGAATCCTTCTGGAGCAAAAACAATATAAGACACACACACCATAGTCATAAATAATGCAGGTATAAGCGTAATCCAGTATTGCTTTTTATTCCTCGCCAAATAAACAGTTACTGCCCATAATGTAAATACCGACAAAGCCTGATTGCACCACCCGAAATATCTCCACAAAATCTGGAAATTAATTTGCATAATGAGATAAGATGCTAGGAATATCGGTACAGATATAATCAATCTTCTAATTATTGTATTTTGCTTAAATTTCAAAAAATCTGCTGCAATCAAGCGGGCTGTTCTTAAGGCTGTATCGCCCGATGTAATCGGTGCTGCAATAACGCCTAAAATAGCAAGCAAACCGCCTAGTTGCCCTAACCATGATAATGAGATTTCATTCACAAGCGGAGCTGCACTCTTACCGCTTAAATATGTTGACAACTCATTGAAATCGCCCTTAAAGAATGCAATTGCAGCAGCAGCCCATATCAAGGCTACAATACCTTCTACCACCATAGCACCATAAAAGACTCTACGACCAAGTTTTTCGTTTTTAATACATCTTGCCATTAAAGGAGACTGAGTTGCATGAAAGCCAGAAATCGCACCACACGCGATAGATACAAACATCATCGGGAAAATTGGGTGTTCATCAGGATTCGCATATCGGTTATTTAATCCGTCAGTAAATTCCGGAATATACTCTAAATGTCCTAATAGTATCGCAAAAATACCAACAGCCATAAACAGCAAAGCAAATCCGAATAGTGGATACAGATTACCAATCAATTTATCTATTGGTAACAAAGTAGCTAAAATATAATATGCAAATATCACAAGAATCCAGAATTGCACATCTAGAGACTCTGGTGTCATACCAGCCAACAAATCAGCAGGATTGATTACAAACACAGCTCCTACTAGAATCATCAGCACTAAAGCAAAAACACGCATTGTTTGCTTTATGCCATTTCCAAGCTGATTTCCTACGACTTCAGGCAATGAAGCACCATTGCTCTTTAACGATAGCATTCCAGAAGTATAATCATGAACCGCGCCACCAAATATTGTACCTATAGCAATCCATAAAAATGCAGCGGGACCATACATGATACCCATAATAGCACCAAAAATTGGACCTAGGCCTGCAATGTTCAAGAATTGTATTAAGAAAACTTTCCATGTAGGCAGAGGCACATAATCAACACCATCTTGCATTGTATATGCTGGTGTCTTCTTGCTCTCATCTATATCAAGCACTTTTTCAACAAAAGCGCCATACAGGAAATATCCCAATATTAATACTGCTAATGATATTAAGAATGAATACATATGAATTGTATTTATTATTGATTACTAATTTATATTTAAGGAACTATTTATTTAGTTCCAATTTTCTAATTGAGTTTTCAAGATTAAATATATCCTTTTTCAAACTCTGCAACTCTTTTTCAAGATCCAGCATTTCGGTTGTTAATACATTCTTCATGTCATCATTCACAAGACTATAATGCATTCGCTTCCTGTTCAAATTAGACTTTGCAGAATTATGTTTACCATATAATTTTATAAGCTCTTCCATTTTATCTGCAGCTTCTTTTGATTTAAAATCATCAATTGAAGTATATATAGTTCCCTTCTTTATACAGAAGATAAACTCATCTTCATTCATTGACGAATTTGTACTGATATTATACAAACTTGTTCTTAATGAATTATAATCCTTATCTCCCCAAGTTTTACGATAATTCAACAATTGAGCATACGACACCAAATCGGGCTGTTCTATATCATAATTTTGTCTAATATCATTTCTTACAAAAACATAAATAGTTAGTTTTTCTGGAATTTTATTTCTGTCAGTTGCCCACCAACCTATTCCACTTACATCATCTAATACAAGCAAATAATCATCAGCTAATGAATTATAAGGCATTCCTACATTTTGAGGTTTAAAATACTCTCCAGTTTCAGTATCTACTCTTGTCATAAAAATGTCATATCCTCCAATTGAGCCCTTTCCGTTAGATGCATAGTACAATGTCGCTCCGTCTTGCATCATATATGGATAATTAGCATCGCCTTCATTATTAAGTTCTTCACTCAAGAACTGAGGCGTATCCCACTTTCCATCTATTAGTCTTGAGGATTCCGCAATTCTAAGCATACCATTTTCATCAGGCATAGCCCACATTACTTTATCTTCATTTTGTGTTAAATAACCGACGGTATTCTTATCAACACTAACAGGAAGTGATGTACTAGAAACTAAACTACCCGATTCTGGTGAAATTCTATAATGTTTGAAAAATGATTCCTTATCTACTACAATACTATCAATAACCACAATTTTCTCAACATGCTCAAACATCAGCTTAGCAGTTTTCAACCTTTCCAACTCATCAATAGCTGTTTGTGGCATTTCTTTCATTGATTTCTCCAGCAACTCTTCATATCTATCATACATCTCAAGACTTTGTTCAAAATCGTAATTGTATAAATATATTTTAGCAAGATAATGTGAAGATTCTACTACTTTACGAGTATCTGCATACTTCAAATACTTTTCAGCTTCTTTATAATTACCAGTTTCAAAAAGACATACACCTAACCAATGATTAATTGAGCCATCTCTTTTTTTCTTTTTGTACTCTTTCTCAAATAATGGCAACGCTTCCTTATACTTACCATCAAGATATAATTCCCGAGCCTGTTTCAAATTATTAGCAAATGAATTGCTCACAACAGAAACAAGCAGCACTAATATTATAAACAACTTATTTTTCATAATAATTAAATTTATTATCAAAGATAACAAAACCTATCATTTTCTCAAAATTCAATACTATTAATGCTCTAAATGATGTAATAAATCACTTTGTTGCTTTAATAATATTCTCATTTATCAGTATCTCTTCTATTTTGCTTTGAAAGCTCCATCTGTCAATATCATTCATATTCTCAAACATTACCACATGAACATCACTTTCAGGATATTTTGCTGCATATGCTTGGAAACCGCCATTATCTCCAGTATGATATATCTTAAGTTCACGACCAGGCGTATTATCTATGAACCAACCATATCCATAGCTTGTATTAGGTCTGTTTTGATATGTTGAGAAATTACTTCCAGTTACCTGTATATGTGGTGTATATGCCTGATTTTTCAATGCCGCCGAAATAATAAGATTATTTGTTAATGCTTTTTCCCAACACATGAAATCCTTTACAGAAGTATAAATACCGCCATCAGCTTTTGTACCGAAGAAGGTTTCTTCTCCATAATCATACTCAACCCACATTCTACCTTTAGAATCGGTATATTCTGCTACCAACTCACCTTTCTCTTTATTTGAATCACTGTCAACCGATGATTTTTCATCAGCACTTGCATTTACATAACCATGCGCCATAGACGGAATTACTGAATCTGGCGAAAAATATCTAACATTTGCCATGCCGGCAGGCTTAAACAAGTACTCTTCCTGGAATTCTTCAAAAGACTTACCACTTACTCGTTTAATAATTTCAGCTAATACCTGAAATGTAGGATTAATATAATCATAATTAGTTCCTGGTTCAAATTTCAGTTCATCTAAGTCTTTCATATAATCTAGACACTGTGCATCTACTATATAAAGCATAAAATCCTTATCTACACGAGGACGCTTATCAGGTACGCCCGAACAATGACTCATCAAGTGTTTAATCTTCACTTTATTCCAGATATCACCTTTAAATTCAGGAAAATATTGAGCCACTGTGTTTTCTATATCAAGCAACCCCATCTCTTGCAATTTCAGAATTCCTATAACAGTGAATTGCTTAGTAATAGATGCTATATTGAAAACTGTATTTGAATCAATTGGTTTGGCTGTTCTGACATCAGCGATTCCTCTTGCACCTTCATACAAAATGCTGTCACCTTTACTAATTATTATCGCACAGCCAGGTGCATCACTAGCATAGTTACTATCAAGCAAAGAGTCTAATCTCTCAACCAATACAGATTCATTTTTATTTACAGTACACATTGTATTTGCAATACAAAAAAACACTAAAATGAATATAAACAGCCTGTTTCTCATACTCTTATAAAAATTTACTTAATTGTTCCATATCTAGTATGGCGATGATTTTCTTCCCATCTGGTGTATAATTCGGTTCTGGTAAAGCCAGCAGATCTTCAAGCAATTTTTCCGCTTCTACATTGCTTAGAATCTTCCCATAGTTGATAGCTCCACATTTTGCGACTGTTAAAGCCAATCTATCATACAACTTGTCCGACAAGTCTTTGCCTCCATCATTAACCTCGTCTAACACTTGTAGAATTGTATCAGTAATATCTACATTCTCCAAACCAACGGGTACTCCATTTACAGCCCAATCGCTAGCTCCTAAATGTGATAGATTGAAACCTATCTTGTTCATGTCATCATGAATATCTTCTAAAAGTGCATTTTGAGAAGCTGTCAAATGAAGAACAATGGGGAACATGATACCTTGGGAAATAATTTCACTGTGCTTAATCTGATCAATATATTTATCATACAGCACTTTAACATGAGCCCGATGCTGATCAACCAACATTATTCCCGAACTAATTGCAGACAAAATATATTTTCCTTTTATCTGTATTGTATTTACTCCAGTTGGAGTACAATCTTTTTTTATGTCTTCATCATTAAATATAGATGAAGATATATAGTGGTCATTACCAGTTGCATTATTAATATCTGAACTAAACTCATTTTCGGGCTGTTCATCGGTAATTTCCAGTTTGCTCTTTTGGAAGTTTTTATATAATATATCCCAATCTTTTAATGCCGATGAAGAGCTTTGTTTGTAAGTACCCGATTGAGACTTTGATGTGCCAGACGAAAAGGGATTATAAGTAGGATCAATATCAATATTCGGCTTAGAGAATTCCTTACTCGTTGAGAAAACTGGAATTTCCGGTGCATTCTCAGTGTCGAAATCTATTGATGGCACAACACTGAATTTGCCTAGCACCTCCTTAACTGCAGCAGATATTATTTGCCAAATCGGAGCCTCATTCTCAAACTTTATTTCTGTTTTAGTTGGGTGTATATTTACATCTATTGTTTCTGGTTCAACAGTAAAATTCAAGAAATAATTTGGTTGTGAATCCTGAGGTATCAACTCGTCATAACTCGTCATTATAGCCTTATGAAAGTAAGGATGACGCATATATCGGCCATTTACGAAAAAATATTGCAAGGCATTTCTCTTTCGAGCATTCTCGGGTTTACAAATAAATCCGTCAATTTTAACCAATGAGGTATCAAGTTTAAGTGGTATCAGCTGCATATCAAGAGACTTGCCGAAAATATCTATGATTCTTCTTTTAAATGTTCCTCCTAACAACTGATACACCAAAGTGTCATTGTGCATCAAAGAGAAGTCTACTCCATAATTTACAAGAGCAAGTTTCTCAAATTCCTTTAGAATATTACTGAATTCTACCTGATTACTCTTCAAGAACTTTCTTCGTGCCGGAACATTATAGAATAAATTCTTTATCATGAAATTGCTGCCTGGCTGACACATATCAGGCTCCTGACAATCACATTTGGAGGCTGATATCTGTATGCGTGTTCCAATTTGATCTTCCTTACGCGCAGTCCTTAGCTCCAACTGTGAAATTGCAGCAATTGATGCTAATGCCTCACCTCTAAATCCCATGGTTTTTAATGAGAATAAATCATCAGCATTCTTAATTTTAGATGTAGAATGACGCTCAAACGCCAATCGGGCATCGGTAGCACTCATTCCTTTTCCGTTATCAATAACTTGTATCAGAGTGCGGCCTGCATCTTTTAGAACTATCTTAATATCAGTTGCATCTGCATCAATAGCATTCTCAACCAACTCTTTAATAACCGAAGCAGGTCGTTGAATCACTTCTCCTGCCGCTATCTGATTAGCAACAGAATCGGGTAATAATTTGATTATATCACTCATTTCTTCTTATCTTTCCATGTGCGTCGAGTATTCTCTTCCGGTTTACTCAACAAGTCTTTCATTTCTTGCGGAATTCTGAATATATCTTCAGGATCTTTTGGCCGAAGTGCTTCATGCCATTGGAATCCAGTTAAATACAACTCTCTCTTTTTTGATAAATATAGTGGCACTGCTTTGCCAGTGGGATTTGGCCACATATTAATCTTTTCTACTTCCTGTTTTGGTTTGAGCCACATTGTAAGATAACTGCCTTCTGATGTAACATATTTATTGTATGTTGAATCGTTCTCCATTGGCAACATCAGCACAACAGCATTTCCGTCAACTTCAAGTTTGCGCATTTCTTGATTTTCAAAATATGCTTTCATCTTTCTACCGGAAATCTGATTATAATATATTTCCCCTAAATGTTCAGCCGCAAACGCAGAATTCGGTAGTTCAGCATAATCAACAGTGCTATCATTAAAATGCACATGCACTTCATTACCAAAAATCTGTCTTTCACCAGACCACAATACCGGATGCTTATACATTTTCAGTATAGAATCACTTTCTTCAAAAACCATTGAATCACATACCCCTTGCAAATTCACTCTATAGAATCTCACTTTAGGAGAAGCTATCATAACGCGCAATGAATCTTCATCTAGATATGTCCGTATTGTATCTCCATGCAAATACAATGTATCATCTTTTGAAAATTCTCTAGCACGGGCTTTCTTTGTTGCAAATGACCGGCTGAGCTTTTCATTATGATATCCATAATCTCCGTCAAGTATAGTGCTATGTACTGAGTCGGTCAATTCCATTCTTCCGAAAGCTTCACCATATCCTTCATTTCGATCATAGAAAACAGTGTCACCAGTAAGCTTTTCATTATTTTTTCCCACTATCAATGACCTGTTATACAATGTAGCTTTCTCTTTACTAGTATCATACCAGCCCTTTCTTGTATAGATGATATTACTATCTGAAACAATTGTAGTATATCCAACAATATCTGCTATCTTAGAATCGGTATTGTAATGAAGAGTATCTGTCTTCATTATATATTTCTCATTTACCAGTTCAACATCAAACAAGAATTCCGCATTCTTTGTATCTGGTTCATATTGTCCATAAACAGATGACAGTTCATTCTGTGAATCTACAATCTTACCGCCTTCAAAATAGTAACCAAGATTATCTTTCAAATCGTAATCCAAGCTATCAGCATATAAGGTCACATCACGATTAATCATTCGCACATTCTTCCTTAGTCTCGCTAATTCATCATCTCCATTATAATATAAAACATCTGCATAGACAAACAAGGTATCACCCTGCTCCATTTTTACATTTCCAAACGCATCAATTGAATTAGCCGTATCATAGAAATAAGCACTATCACAATACATATACATTCCTTGTTTCCTGAACTTAACATTTCCTCTAAGGACCTGGTAATCTGGAGAAATGTTTTCGTCAGCAACCAATTCATCGGCATATTCTAGAAAAACCTTATTCTTTTGATATCTGTCTGCTTCTGGGATATGCGGTTTCAATTCCTTATTCTTCAGAATAGCCAATGAATCTACTGTTGATGAACCTTCAGCCCATGCATAACCTGTAAATAGCGAATTTATAAACAAAATAGCCAAAAGGCACAAGATTCCACTAAAAACCTTATGCCCTTTTATTCCAGTATGTTTTCTATACTTATCAGTCACAATAAATTACTTTTTCACCCAACCATCATACTTGAATTCGCAATTTTTCCATCCGTCTTCTATTCTGACAAATGTTTCCTTTTGCTTTTTAACTATCCAATTATCTATAATAGAATTTTTCATTCTTTCTTCATATAAATCCTTTATAGTTTGATAGTCGTCTTTCAAATTAGCTTTATGTCCTTCTATTCTATTACTTAACTTAATTAGCACGACGACCTCTCTTTGCGTTTTAGGGTCTCGCATTATAAATGGTTCAGAGATCTGACTAACGGCTAATGTATCAACAACCTTTGCTATTTCCTGCGGAAGTTCTCCCATCTGGAATTTTGTTGAAGAAACACCATTTTTTGAATTCACCATAATACCTTTATTATTTCGGGAATCCTTATCTTGAGATACATATTGTGTAGCATCTTCAAATGTGAATTTCTTTGCATCAATATCTTGCTTCAATGAATCAAGACGATTTACAGCATCCATCAAATCCTTGTCAGACACCTTTGGCCTTAGGATAATATGGCGAGTATTAACACGATCACCTCTCTTTTCAATTAGCTGAATTATATGATATCCGTACTCGGTTTCTACGATTTTTGATACTTTCTTAGGGTCATTCAAATTAAAAGCTACACTTGCATATTCCGGAACCAATTCACTTTTCCCCATAAAGCCAAGTTCCCCACCATGTACAGATGACCCGTCTTCTGAATACAAAATTGCTAATGTAGAAAATTCACTTTCACCTGAATTTACTCTATTTGCATAATCACGCAATCTAGCCTTAACATCATCTATTTCTTGCTGAGGAATGACAGGATTCAATTTAATCATTTGCACTTCTACCTGCATTGGTACAAATGGAATACTATCTTCCGACAATGACATATAGAATTTTCTCACATCGGCGGGTGTAGGCTTGACATTCTTTGTTAGATTGCGCTGTACTTCCTGTATTGTATATTGATTTCTTATCAAATCAATCATCTGTTCACGCAATTCAGGAATAGGTTTTCTAAAATACTCCTCAACTTTCTCTTTTGAACCAAGATTTGCAATAAAATAGTTTATACGGCTATCGGCTTGTTGCATAACCATAGCATCTTGCACAACTACTGTATCAATCTTGGCTTGATGCAAGAACAGTTTTTCAATTGCAAGGCGTTCAGGTATTACACAATATGGATTACCATCAATTACAGCACGCTCATGCTGCATTTGCATATACTGCTCCTCTATTTCAGATTTATATATAGGCTCATCTCCTACCACCCATGCGACTTCTTCAACTATATTATTCTGAGCAGACAAATAAGACACTCCGCTCAAAAGTATACATGCTATTGCTAATCTAACCTTCACTTTATTATAGTTTTATTAGTTACTTTATTTATACGAAATGATTGCCACATATATCTGTGACAATCAATTTCTTTTACTAGAAATTTTACATTGCAAAATTAATAGTATTTCTTGTATTTTCTTGTAAAAAATCTATTAAAACCTTCAGTCAAACTGCTTTTAATGTAAAAAAATTATAATTGCATTGGTTTTCTTTATTCTTTTACCTTTTTCAAGACTTTCTTATTAATTGAAACCTTTGATTTTGATTTCAATTCTTCAACCCATTCCTTTTCTAGCAGATTCTGGTAATCAGTTGTAACAAGTCCTTTAACATCAGCTGCTTCTTCAGGTTGATCAATCAATTTTCCTTCAAACACAAAGCAAGTAACATACTTCTTATCCTTTTCAGCTTTGCCCGACTTAAATACCAGTTCATCAACAAAAGCGTTGTCCCCCTTAGCACTCAAATGTTTTTCTATACGAATATCCCTACGGAATTTCTTATGCAAAGCAGTAAGCAAAGTATCTTGTCCTAAAGTTTTTGCGTAATCCTTCACTGCATTCTCAATAGAATCATTTACAGAATAAATAAGTACGCCTTTAAATCTAGGAGCAGTCCATGTTGTATATTTTGACTTATTATCCTCAAAATACTTTTCTAAACCGGCTTTATCTTGTCCGGCTTTATCCCAAACCTTCTTATTGCTGATTTCGAAAAGTAGCATTCCTTCTTTATACTCATTCAACAGATTTGCATATTCAGGATACTTGTTTACCAAATCTTCCTTTTCACATTCAGTCAATGATTCTTTAACAAGCTTCTCTATTGTTTCATTAATATATTTAACAGCTTGTTCTTTAGGCATCTTTCTTTTCTGATTCAATTTATCAGCTACTTGAGAAGCCTTAACCTCAGCTCCTTTATAGCTAAATATAGTAATATTTGAATTTTGGAATGCTTCTACAAATGCACTGTCATATCCATTATTCTTATCAAGCATTAACGAAATTGTCTCGCTCGCTTTAGAATTTGACTTAAACTTATATTCTTTCTTTAAATCGTTAAGTTTCTTTTCATTTATTGCAATTGCACGCTCATCCTTATTTACCAAAGCAATCAATTCTGGTTCCATCTCTTCATAGGAGCCAAGTGGTTTATGAGCTAAAAGCTTAATTATATGCACTCCGTAGTCAGCTACAATTGGTTTTGATACTTCACCAACTTTTAGTTTCAGCATTTCAGTTTCGAGATGCTTTACTAATTGGTCTATTCCGACCCAACCGATTTCACCATTATTTCTAGAAGTACGGCTGTCATCAGATTCTTTCTTTGCCATTGCAGCAAAATCAACACCATTCTTCAACAGACTATACAATGAGTCCATTTTTGCATTCAATACAGATTTTGCTGAATCATTATCATTACGATTATAGAACTTTAGAATGTGAGCCACATGATATTTACCATTAGTAGGATGTTCTCCATTCACCTTGATAATGTGAAAACCAAAAGAAGTTTCTACTACAGGAGAGATACCACCGACTGGTGTCTTATATGCAGCATCTTCAAATGCATATGGAAAGCGTTCAACCCACATATTTCCAAGGTTACCTTTATCTCTTGCAGAATATGCATCACTTGAGAAGCGTTCTGCTAAAGAACCAAAATCCTCACCTTTATCTAAGCACGCACGCAAACTATCAATTTTAGCTTTATTAGCTTTCTTCTCATTTTCATCAAAACCTAAAGGTAACATAATATGACTTACCTCTAGATTCTTTTTCATGCGCTCATAAGTTTCCCTTGCATAAGGCTTAGAATGTTCATTATTTTCTAGATAAGGACGCATCAACTCTTTCTTGTAACCTTCATATTCTTTTTTGAAAGATTCAAGAGTATCTAGCCCAGCAGCCTCAGCATCAGCTACTTTCAATTTATATACAACAAATCTATCAACATAATCTTCAAGAGACTCCTTTTCCAATTGTTGTTTGTTGTTCTTTTGGTACAAGTATTCAAATTCGGACAACTTTACATCCTTACCGTTAACTGTCATCAAGACAGGATCTTTTGCAGCATTCGCACATAATGCAGTAACGATCAATGCTCCTAAAAAGAATTTATTTCTCATGATTTTTAATAATGTATTCTTTACAATTATATTAATAACGGCAGATATAAAATAAAATTATATCTACCGCTATTTTTTATTGTATAAATTCAATATTTATTATCCCCTACTATAATTTGGTGCTTCACTAGTAATAGCAACATCATGTGGGTGGCTTTCTGCAACACCTGCATTTGTTATACGAGTAAACTTAGCCTTATGAAGCTCGTCAATGTTCTTTGCACCGCAATAGCCCATACCGGCACGCAATCCGCCCAACATCTGATAAACTACTTCATACAAAGTTCCCTTATATGGCACTCTTGCCGCAATACCTTCTGGAACTAGTTTTCTTGTGTCACTCACATTACCTTGGAAATATCTGTCCTTAGAACCCTTTTCCATAGCTTCAAGCGAGCCCATACCGCGATATGACTTATACTTTCTACCGTTAAATATGATTGTTTCTCCTGGAGATTCTTCAACTCCAGCAAACATACCGCCTAGCATTACAGAATAACCGCCTGCTGCGATTGCCTTAACAATATCACCTGAATAGCGGATACCACCGTCAGCAATCAAAGGCACACCTGTTCCTTCCAATGCTTTAGCCACATCATATACAGCAGACAATTGAGGTACACCAATACCAGCGATTATACGAGTTGTACAAATAGAGCCAGGACCAATACCCACCTTAACTCCATCTGCGCCATTATCAACCAAGTATTTAGCAGCTTCGCCAGTAGCAATATTTCCTACTACAACATCGATATTGGGGAATGATGACTTAACTTCTCTCAACACATTTACAACACCTTTTGTATGTCCATGTGCAGTATCAATTACGATAGCATCGACTCCAGCTTTCACCAACGCTTCTGCTCTCACCAAGCTATCACCTGTGACACCAATACCTGCAGCTACTCTCAATCTTCCATAAGAGTCCTTACATGCATTTGGTTTATCCTTAGCTTTAGTAATGTCCTTATAAGTAACAAGACCTATTAATTTTCCGTCTTTATCTACTACAGGAAGTTTCTCGATCTTGTGGCGTTGTAGAATATCAGCTGCCTCTTCCAAATTAGCTGATTGATTTGTAGTAACTAAGTTGTCTTTGGTCATTACATCATCAACCATTCTATTCAAATCTCTCTCAAAGCGCAAATCACGATTAGTAACAATACCAACTAGATTCATGCTGTCATCTACAACAGGTATACCTCCAATACGGTATTCTTTCATCATGCTTAGCGCATCTGATACAGTAGACCCCAACTTAATTGTAACAGGATCATAAATCATACCATTTTCGGCACGCTTTACAGTGTGAACTTGGCGAGCCTGTTCTTCAATACTCATATTCTTATGGATTACACCAATACCTCCTTCGCGAGCTATTGCAATAGCCAACTGCGATTCAGTTACTGTATCCATTGCCGCCGAGACTAGCGGAACATTCAAATTTATGTTTCTTGAGAACTTTGTTGATAAATCAACACTATTTGGCAACACCTCTGAATAGGCTGGAATTAGAAGGACGTCATCGAATGTTAAACCGTCCATTTTTACTCTATCGGTAATAAATGACATAAACAATTAGTTTAAATTTTATTACATGCAAAATTATATATTTTTTTGATAACCTACAACAATTTATACATGTTGTTTTCTAATTTATATAAAGAAATACAGTGAAAACTTATACATTTTCCACTGTATTACCATTTACTATATTCCATATTCAGACAAGAATTTAATTCTTACCATTCTAATCTCCTCCTCTGAATACACATCGCCCAATTCCTGTATAGCCAATTCAGAATCATCACTCTCACTATCTTTGAAATAATCGAATATTTCCTCCAAGTCTTCATCATCCATTATCTCCTCAAGATAGTAATCCAGATCAATTTTAGTGCCCGAGTTGACTATAGCTTCTATTTCTTCAAGCAATTCATTAAAGTCTAAACACTTTGATTTAGCCAATTCATCTAATGGGATTTTGCGATCTATACCTTGTATAATAGCAAGCTTTTGTTTGCTCTTATTTGGAACTGTTCTTACCCACAAATCATCAGGTCGTTCTATTTCATTTTCTTCAACATGACGCTTAATGAGTTCAATGAATTCTTCGCCATATCTTTTTGCTTTTCCACCAGCTCCAACACCAGGTATTTTCTGTAATTCTTCCAAATCAACAGGATAAGTTGTTGCCATAGCTTCCAGCGACGGGTCTTGGAATATCACATATGGTGGCAAATTCAATTTCTTTGCTATCTTCTTGCGCAAATCTTTTAACATTGCAAACAGCATTGGATCAACGGCACAGGTCGTTCCTCCTTTTTCTTGAATTTCTTGATCACTTTCAGAATAATCTCTATCCTCTACAATCCTGAAACTTACAGGATTATCTACAAATGCCCGACCCAGGTCAGTAACCCGTAACAATCCATAGTTTTCAATATCACTTACAATATAACCTGCAATTATGGCTTGTCTGATTACCGAATTAAGCAATTTTGCATCTGTATTTTCCATGCTGCCGAACATCTCAAGATCGGTATGCCTATACATCTTAATGTCATTCGTATTCTTTCCTTTAAGAACATCAATAACATGCCCGACTTTGAATTTCTCCTTTAAAGCAATTATTGTTTCAATAGCAGCACATAATTCCTCCTTTGCCTCAATTAATGTTTTTGGAGACAAACAATTGTCGCAATTACCACATGCATCAGGAATATACTCTTCACCAAAATAATGAAGCAGCTGTTTTCTACGACATATAGAAGATTCCGCATAGGCGGCAGTTTCCACGAGCAGTTGTTTGCCAATTTCTTGTTCGCTTATAGGTTTACCTTGAATAAATTTTTCAAGTTTCTGCAAATCCTTATTAGTATAGAAAGTAATACATTGCCCTTCTCCACCATCACGACCAGCTCTACCAGTTTCTTGATAATATCCTTCAAGGCTCTTCGGTATGTCATAATGTATAACATAGCGAACATCTGGTTTATCAATACCCATGCCAAAGGCTATCGTAGCAACAATCACATCAACTTCTTCATGCAAAAAGGCATCTTGATTTTCAGTTCTTTTTGCCCCGTCCATACCAGCATGATATGGCAATGCTTTTATGTCATTAACAATAAGTTTTTCTGCTAAATCCTCTACGGTCTTTCGGCTCAAGCAATAAATAATACCAGACTTTCCTTCCTGCGATTTAATATACTTAATAATATCCTTATCTACATTAGAAGTTTTAGTTCGTACCTCATAATATAGATTAGGACGATTAAATGACGACTTGAACACCTTTGCATCACTCATGCCTAAATTCTTCTGTATATCATGCTGCACCTTAGGGGTAGCAGTTGCAGTAAGCGCAATTACCGGTCTTACACCAATTTCATTTATTAAAGGTCTGATTTTTCGATATTCCGGCCTAAAATCATGTCCCCATTCAGAAATACAGTGAGCCTCATCAACTGCATAGAATGAGATTCTAATTGATCTTAAAAATTCAACATTCTCATCCTTTGTCAACGACTCAGGAGCTACATAAAGGAGTTTTGTCACGCCATTTGTCACATCTTCTTTCACCTGGTCTATAGCTTGCTTATTCAATGATGAATTAAGAAAATGCGCAACACCGTCTTTCTCGCTAAAATGCCTCATAGCATCAACCTGATTCTTCATCAATGCAATCAATGGAGAAATCACAATGGCTGTTCCCTCCATTATTAACGCAGGCAACTGATAGCACAAAGATTTCCCGCCCCCAGTAGGCATGAGTACAAAGGTATCTTTCTCATTCAAAAGATTCTCCATAATAGCCTCCTGGTTTCCTTTAAAAGAGTCAAATCCAAAATTCCTCTTTAGTTCTTGTGCCAATAATTGCTTATAATCTGCCATGACAAATTGGTTTATGCTGTTTGACCTGGTATTTTGTTATAACAAATTTAATAATCAAATAATTATATTCCAAATAAATCAGCCAATTTCTTTGTTTACTTCAAAATTAGACTTAGTTAACTGGTCTATTGCGTATGATTTAGTGACCACAAATGCCTTCTCTCCATTAGACGGTATTTCAAACATTGCATCTATCATTATTGATTCCACAATTGAACGCAGACCTCTAGCCCCCAGTTTATATTCAATCGCTTTATCAACAACATATTCTAATGCATCTTGATCAAAATCAAGCTTTACGCCATCCATCTCAAACAGTTTTTTATACTGTTTTACAATAGCATTTTTTGGTTCAATAAGAATACGCAATAATGCATCACGAGATAATGGTTCCAAATTTGTCAGAATTGGCAATCTTCCAATTATTTCAGGAATCAATCCGTAACTTTTCAAGTCTTGAGGTGCAACAAAATGCAGTAATCGTTCTCTTTCAACCTTCTGTTGCTCACTGTTTTTACCATAGCCTACGACATGTTGGTTCAATCGTAAAGCTATTTTCCTTTCGATTCCTTCAAATGCACCGCCACATATAAACAGAATGTTCTTCGTATCTACTGGTATCATTTTTTGATCCGGATGCTTGCGTCCTCCTTGTGGTGGCACATTCACAACCGATCCTTCTAGTAATTTAAGCAGCCCCTGCTGCACACCTTCTCCGCTTACATCGCGCGTAATAGATGGATTATCCCCTTTTCTTGCAATCTTATCTATTTCATCAATGAATACAATACCCCTTTCGGCTTGTTTAACATTATAATCACAAGCTTGCAATAATCTGGTCAACAGACTCTCTATATCTTCACCAACATATCCAGCTTCAGTAAGTACAGTTGCGTCAACAATAGTGAAAGGAACTTTAAGAAGTTTTGCTATTGACTTTGCTAGTAAAGTTTTGCCTGTTCCAGTAGGTCCGACAATTATAATATTTGATTTTTCAATCTCTACATCATCTTCAACTGTCTGTGCCAAACGCTTATAATGATTATAAACGGCTACAGACAAATACCTTTTAGCAGTTTCTTGACCAATTACATATTGATCAAGATACTGCATTATTTCATTCGGCTTAGGGATACTGCCAAGTTCAATATCTTCAGCACCTTTAGCACTTTTCTTATTCAAATATTCCTTTGCTATCTCATTCGCATGTTCAGCGCAATCGCTACAGATGCAACCTTCTGCACCCGGCATAAGCAATTCCACTTCCGAATCGGAACGGCCACAAAAGCTACAATGCAATCTTTGTTCTTTCTTTGCCATTATTACTTTCTTTCGCGTTCTAACACTTTATCAATCATGCCATATTCAACAGCCTCAGCCGAAGTCATCCAATAATCACGGTCGGAGTCTGCCTGAATTTTATCAAATGGCTGCCCAGAATGAGTAGAAATAATGTCATACAGTTCTTTCTTTAATTTCAAGATTTCCCGAGCCGTAATTTCAATATCCGAAGCCTGTCCTTGCGCTCCTCCCATTGGCTGATGTATCATTACTCGTGAATGCTTCAAAGCAAAACGCTTTCCTTTTGTACCAGCCACAAGAAGTACAGATGCCATAGATGCAGCCATACCTGTACAAATAGTTGACACATCACTGGATATATATTGCATAGTGTCATATATACCCAATCCAGCATACACCATTCCTCCAGGAGAATTAATATATATAGATACATCTTTACCTGGATCCGAAGAATCTAAGAACAACAATTGAGCTTGTATCACATTTGCAATATAGTCATCAATTTGGCTTCCTAAGAATATAATGCGATCCATCATCAATCGTGAGAATACATCCATTTGTGCTATATTCAGCTTTCTTTCTTCTATAATCGTAGGAGAAATATAACTGTTGCTTATAATATGGCTACTTTTGCTTGTATATTCATCTAATGCCAAACCGTTCATGCCTAAATGCTTTACAGCATAATCTCTGAATTCATTTTTCATCTCTATATTCTATATTTAAATTTTCAACATTGATATTATTCTCAAAGTTACAATTTTTTCCCAAAATAAAAAACAACAACCATAAAATATGATTGTTGTTTTAAACTATATTTTAATTCGATTACAGTAATCAATAATATCCTCTGATGATACCGCGCTTCGAATTTCTTACAAACATAATAATTTCATCTCTTTCTTTACTAGCAGGCAACTCGGCTTCAATACGATCCACAGCATCTGAGTTATTAAGACCAGACAAGTACAGATAACGATATATTTCCTGTATTTCACTTATCTGTTCGTTTGTAAAGCCTCTTCTGCGCAATCCAATCGAGTTTACGCCGGCATAAGACACTGGAAGACGACCAGCCTTGATATATGGAGGGATATCCTTGTTAACAAGCGAGCCGCCCTGTAGCATAACATGCGCTCCAATATGCGAGAATTGATGAATCAATGCACCACCACCTATTACGGCATTATCATCGATTACAACCTCACCTGCAACTTGCACCGAATTTGACATAATTACATTATCTCCCAATACACTGTCGTGCGCGACATGGCAATATGCCATAATCAAACAATTGCTGCCCACAACAGTCTTACCTTTTGATGCAGTACCACGATTAATTGTCACGCACTCTCTAATAGTAGTATTATCCCCTATTATAGCAACGCTGTCTTCTCCTTTAAACTTCAAGTCCTGAGGTACACCCGAGATGACAGCACCTGAACAGATCGTACAGTTTTTCCCTATTCTAGCACCCTCTAAGATTGTCACATTACTACCAATTCGTGTACCTTCACCGATTTCAACATTCTGATCAATAGTCACAAACGGATCAATTACAACATTTGATGCGATCTTAGCAGCTGGATGCACATACGCTAATGGTTGTCTCATATATATTTAATTATTTGTTTTTTACTATCTGTGCCATAAACTCTGCTTCTGAAACTATTTTTTCTCCTACAAAAGCATATCCTTTCATTACAGCACAACCTCTTCTAATTTCCGACATCAAAGACAAGTGGAATACAAGAGTATCTCCAGGTACAACTTTCTGACGGAACTTCACATTATCTATTTTCATGAAATAAGTTGAATACTTTTCAGGATCATCAACAGTACTCAACACAAGCAAACCGCCAACTTGAGCCATTGCTTCAACCTGAAGCACACCTGGCATAACTGGCTCTTGCGGGAAGTGTCCTTGGAAAAATGGTTCATTTACCGAAACATTCTTAACTCCTACAATATGCTGCTCATCTTTCTCAATGACCTTATCAACCAATAAGAATGGATAGCGATGTGGCAATAACTCACGGATTTTGTTCACATCCATCAATGGAGCTACATTAGGATTATAAATAGGAGCTTGGATATCTTGACGCTTAATTTCACGACGAACCATTTTTGAGAAAGTAGTATTTATAGTATGTCCTGGACGAACAGCTATAATACGACCTTTCAATGGACGACCAATCAAAGCAATATCACCTAACACATCAAGCAATTTATGACGAGCAGGCTCATTATCATATACCAAAGGTTTATTATTAATATACCCCAATTCACTGACATTCTTATGAGGCACTCCCATAAGATCTGCCAACTTGTCAAGATTTTCTTGAGACATTGGGGAATCATAAATAACAATTGCGTTATCCAAATCGCCTCCCTTAATCAAGTTATTGCTAACCAATGGTTCAACTTCACGCACAAAAACGAATGTTCGGCTTGCCGCAATCTCATCTTTGAACTTATCAATATTACCAAGCATTGCAAATTGATTAGACAAGACCGGCGAGTTGAACTCAATCATTGTCTCAACAGAAAAGTCTTCATCAGGAAGAGCTATGATTGATGCACCAGTTTTTTCATCAACCACTTCCATTTTCTGTTTTACAATATAATAATCTTTTTCTTCCGCTTGTTCTTCAACGCCTACTTCTTCTATTTTCTGCGCATATTCTATTGCGCTTCCGTCAAGAATAGGCAACTCAGGTGCATTCACCTCTATAAGGCAATTATCAACTCCTGCCGCATACAATGCAGCCAATGCATGTTCTATTGTACTTACTTTAGCATCACCTCTAGCAATCACCGTACCCCGTTGCGTCTCAACCACATTCTCTGCAACAGCATCAATAACTGGCGCATCTTCTAAGTCTATTCTCTTAAACTTATATCCATGTCCTGCAGGTGCTGGACAGAATGTTGCTTTAATTGCTAAGCCCGTATGCAATCCTTTTCCGCTTACACTAAAAGATTCTTTTATAGTACGCTGTTTCATATATTATTAATTTTACTTTCTATTATTTCTTGCAATTCTTTCACTTGTTTCTTTAGTGCACTAAGCTCAGCATTTGTTCTGCTAAGATTTTTCACATTAGCCACCTGCCTTGCAAAGTCAATCTGATTCACAGCTGGATAACCCATTAGTATATTATTGTCGCCAACGCTCTTAGGTATACCCGACTGAGCGCCAAAAGAGTTGTGGTCACCAACATTGATATGACCAGCAAACCCGCATTGTCCACCTATCATGTTATAGCTTCCTATTTTTGCAGAACCGGCAATTCCGGCTTGTGCTGCAATTACAGTGTGCTCACCAACTTCTACATTATGAGCTATCTGGATTAGATTATCCAACTTAACACCTTTTTTAACTACTGTGCTACCCATCGTAGCTCTATCTATTGTAGTATTAGCACCAATCTCAACATTATCTTCTATAATAACATTACCAATTTGTGCTATCTTCTTATATTCTCCATTCTCTGGAGCAAATCCAAAACCATCTCCTCCAATCACTACACCTGAATGTAGAATACAATTATTTCCTATACAACAATCATGATAGACCTTTACACCAGGATATAATATTACATTATCACCTATCTTAACATTGTCACCAATGTAACATTGAGGATATATCTTAACATTCTTACCCAGTGTTGCGCCTTTAGAAATATAAGTAAAAGCTCCAAGATATATATCTTCCGGCAAATTCACACCATCTGACACATACACTGGATCTTCCACTCCTCTTCTATTCTGCTGCATACTGCCAACCATGTTAAGCAACATAGCAATTGTCGCATATGCATTATCAACTCTAATCAAATTTGTACGAATAGGCTGCTTAGCAACAAAATCCTTACCTACTAGCACAGCTGATGCTTGAGTTTCATATATGAAATGTTCATATTTAGTATTTGCCATAAAAGTTAAACAGCCCTCTTTTCCCTCTTCTATCTTAGAATAGCCGTTTATCTTTACATTTGAATCGCCTTCAACAATTCCATTCACGAGAGCAGCAATCTGCCCCACTGTCATTTCCATATTTTACCTAAATTTACAATATTATGCAAAATTGCAAAAAATGAATGAGTTAAGCAACTCATTTCATTGTTTTTTGCTTACTAACTGGAATTTTAGAGTATTTATCTGCTATTTTTCAGCTAATAACTGCATTAAGATTAAAACATAAAAACAAGCAATAACAGCCATACAGCACCCAAGAAGCAGCATACTACGGATATCATTGACATTATCAATGCCACTCTGGCCTGCTTAATAAACTGGGAATATACAAAGCAAAATGCCGACATAAAGAAAAAGAAGTCATCAACCTTTCCCACCACGCCAATATCATAGTCATATGGACATATCAAATATACAATAGCTGCTATAAGTGATATTATGGACAACAGTTTCAAAAATCGGAACTCGCGTTTTGAAGTTTGCTCATTCTCATCGAAGACATGTCTACCCGCTTTCATAACAATTTATTTTTCAGGCAGTATTTCTATCCAATAACCATCAGGATCTTCAATAAAATAAAGCCCCATTTCTACATTTTCATAGCACACTACGCCCATTTCTTTATGATAAGCCCTCACTTTATCATAATCTCCAGGTACTCGTACACATAAATGAAATTCACATTCGCCTAAATCATATTTTTGCGGATGATCCTTTAACCATGTAAGTTCCAATAAGAAACCGGACTTATTATCTTTCATGTACACCAATATAAAAGAACCGTCCTTTGCTTCTTTACGATGAGACTCTTCCAAGCCTAAAGCCTTATTATAAAACTCAATGCTCTTTTCCAATGAAGAGACATTAAAATTAAAATGATCAAATTTAGCACTAATATTCATGACATTTTTTATTTCAAAGTTAAACAATCGCCATCTTTTAGACAAGCATATTCAACATTATTATTCCAATATAACGAGAAATCACATGCCTGGTCCCACATACCCCATGTATGCATTGGAATAAATAAACCAACATCAAACATCTCTACAAACTGCCTAGCTCCTCTTGAAAAATCGCCTTGCATTCTCGGATCTACAGGAAACATCACCAAATCCAACCTGCAAGTATCATGCTTTAATTCATTCAGCACCTTAAGAAAGTCTCTTTCAGCTTCAGCCACTTCTTCTATAGTAGATTCTTTCTCCCAATGCCAATTATTCAAATCTCCTGCATGAAAAATTAACTTTCCACCATACTTAATTAAAAATGAGACGCCTAAATCAGTTGAGCCAAAGGTCTTAATACTAAGATCTCCATCTTCATAGCAATCACCTTCTCTTACAAAATGGACTTCATTATTGTGTGTAATCAAATCCAACTCATTACACATATTGCGTATATCTTCTGACAATATATATTTACTCTTATCACACAAGCAATCAAGGCTTAACACTTCGGGATTAAAATGATCCTGATGGCCATGAGAAGACAGAACATACACTTTTTCCGTTTCAGACAATAGTATAGGCAGAACACCGGCAGTATCTTGGTTATAATCTATTAGAACTGCCGTTTTTTGCGATATTATTACAAATCCGCTATGATTTAAATGTACTACCTTTATCATTACCATTAATTTGATTCCAACCAATCTGAAAATACGATTGATTATAGTCTGCAATACGCTTTATTTCTCCATTCCAGATCACGACATCTACATCTATTGGTATTACCCCTGAGGATTTACTCTCGTGAGTGCGGCCATTGTCTTTCTCATAACATTTCATAAGTGCCACCAACTCATCATACCCGCATTCAACACAACCAGAAACTACAGCATTTACATAATCTCCGTCTTTGCCATTAAGTGCCGTCGTTGTGTAAGATTCTGAATACAACGAATCAGTCATCACTTGGCACAACCATGTTATGCATTCTCTGACACGCACATTCTTATCATTACTATTGCTGCCTATTGATATAACACATTCATTCATTTTTCAGTCCTTTCATCGTTAACGATATTCGTTTTTTCACAACATCAACTTCTTTCACTTTCACCTTCACGATTTGGCTAAGTTTAACAACATCAGAAGGTGATAATATAAACCGATCGCTCAATTCAGATACATGAACAAGCCCATTTTCATGAACACCTATATCCACAAACACACCAAACTGGGTTACATTGGTCACTATGCCGTTCAGAATCATGCCAGGCTTCAGTTGATCTATTGTTTTTATAGTTTCATCAAACTTTATTCTGTCAAATACATTTCTAGGATCTCGGCCAGGCTTTTCTAATTCCTGAATAATATCATTCAATGTTGGTTCGCCCACATCATCGCTCAGATATCTTTTCAAATCTATATTTTTCCGCTTGTTTTCATCTTTTATTAATTCAGCAAATTCACAGCCACAATCTGACGCCATTCGTTCTACCAGTGAATACCGTTCAGGGTGCACAGCCGAGTTATCCAGCGGATTAGCACTACCAGGAATTCGTAGAAACGCTGACGACTGCTGGAAAGCCTTATTACCAAACCGTGGTACATTCAACAGATCTCGCCTTGAATTAAAAGGACCATTCTCAGTTCGGAATGCAACAATGTTATGCGCTAATTGCGCACCAAGTCCAGAAACATAAGACAGCAATTCCTTCGATGCTGTATTAACATTAACTCCAACACTATTAACGCAGCTTTCTACAGTAAAAGTCAAGGATTCTTTCAGTTTCGTTTGATCCACATCATGCTGATACTGACCAACTCCAATGGACTTCGGATCAATCTTAACCAACTCAGCCAACGGATCAAGAAGCCTCCTGCCAATAGACACCGCACCTCTAACGGTCACATCTTTATCGGGAAACTCTTCTCTTGCAATTTTTGATGCTGAATATATTGAAGCGCCGCTTTCATTTACAACGCAGATTTCAATGCCTTTCAAGCATGACAACTTTGATAAAAATTGCTCAGTTTCCCTACTGGCAGTCCCATTGCCTACCGCTATTGCATCTATTTTGTATTTATTCACCAGATTCTCAATAGTCCTTCCAGCTCCTTCCACATCGCACTTCGGAGGTGTGGGATATATAACACCGTCATACAGTAAAGCTCCCTGCTCGTCTAGGCAAACTATTTTACACCCCGTTCTGTATCCTGGATCTATTGCAAGCACGCGTCTTTTTCCAAGAGGGGGAGCAAACAATAATTGTCGTAAATTCTGAGCAAAAGTATCTATTGCTACCCTGTCGGCCTCCTGCTTTGCAGCATTCATCATTTCAGTTTCTATGGAAGGCTTAATTAAACGCTTATACGAATCATCAATAGCACTTGAGACCATACGAGAAGACATACCGCTACCCTTAACAAACATTTTATAAAGCTTCTCCAACACCTCACTGTCATCGGCTTTAAGGTTGAGCTTCAAGACACCTTCTGCTTCTCCTCTAAGCATTGCCAGCAACCTGTGCGAAGCACATCTCTTCAAGAGTTCTTCTGTATTGAAATAATTTGAGAATTTCTCGCCTTGAAGTTCTTTTCCTTTAACTACCTTACACACAAGAGCTGCAGTTCTCGCATAAATAGAGCGCACACGATTTCTTGCGTTTGCACTCTCCGATACCCATTCTGCAATAATATCCTTTGCGCCAAGTATTGCATCATCAACGGTCTTTACATTATCATTAACAAATTTACGCGCCCTATATTCAATATCATCACCATGCTGAGACATAATTATCTTAGCTAAAGGCTCAAGCCCTGACAGTCTTGCTGACTCGGCTCTAGTTCGGCGTCTCGGTTTATATGGCAGATACAAATCTTCCAGCTCTATAGAATCCCAACACCCATTTATCTTATCCTTTAATTCGTCGGTCAACTTTCCACTTTCTGCAATCACACCAAGGATATATTCCTTGCGAGAGGACAGCTCTTTCAATGACGAATAAGTTTCTTGTATACTTTGTAAAGCCAGCTCGTCTAATCCGCCTGTCACTTCTTTACGGTATCTGCTTATAAATGGAATTGTAGCCCCATTTTCAAGCAGCGTTACCGTCTGAGATACTTGCTTTTGTGAAATACCTGTTTTCTGCGACAAGACGCACATCAACTCATTGTCAATCATATTCTTTTCGCTTTAGAATCAGTAATGTTATCTCTGGACTTGCCCCTATACGCATAGGAATGCCAACAAACCCCAAGCCTCTATTGACATATAAATACCTGCCGTCATTCTCATACAATCCACCCCATTCTGTATATCTCAGTTCTGCAGGCGACCAGCTAGCGCCCGACATTGAGAATTCCATTTGCATAGCATGGGTATGTCCAGATAGCGTTAAGTCAACATTCGACTCCTTCAGCACATGCGCTTTCCAGTGTACTGGGTTATGCGACAAAAGTAATTTGAAACGAGAGTCATTAAGATTAGGATATGACTTGCGCAAATTTCCATATTTTGGGAAAGGGGGATCTCCCCAATTCTCAACACCTATCACGACAAGACTGTCATTACCATTATTTAGAACAGCATGCTCATTATTCAACAATATCCAGCCAGATTTATGCTGCAATTCATTTAGCATTGCCAGATTCTTGCGTTTAAGCTCATCTGTATCCCACTTATAATAGTCACCATAATCATGATTGCCCAAAACAGAAAAAACTCCGTATTTTGACTTTATTTGTGACAGTTCATCTACATATGGAAGTACCTCACGCGCTTGACTATTTACCAAATCACCTGTAAAAAGGACTGCATCAGGTTCTACAGAGTTAATCTCATCTACAACCTTACGAATAAAACTTGAGCCTTCACCAAAAGAGCCTATATGGAAATCTGAAATATGAACTAGCTTAATCCCATTAAAAGACTCTGGCAGATTATCACAATCAATTTCAACAACATTCACAACAGGGTTTTGAGCAGTAACCAATGCGCCATACCACATAACACAAAATAGTATACTGCCAGCAGTTAGCCCCAAGATATTAAATATTTTCTTTAATGCATCTTGCTTGAGGATTAGCTTAAAAGCGTAACCTAGAATAAAAAACAACAAGAATGCGACTTTAGCCAGAAAGCAAGAGAGAAAAGCGAACATCACCCACATAAACAAGTGCAATCCTGCTATTTCAATCGGCATCAATGCAACAAGTAGCATTGACACACTTATAAATAAAGATATGGCACAATAAGAATATTGTGCCACTTTACCTAATTGCTTCCTAGCCTCCTTCTGCAAAAGGAAATCTATTGCGATATTTAATATAAAGAAAAATAGAACTATAAGTTTAATCCCCATACAACAATCTTGATATCATTGTTTTACATTAAGAACATTCAACTTATTCTTTAAAGGATTAGAATACATCATATATATCATATCACGCATGTAAGCTCTATCTTCTTCAGTCACTTCCAAATCAACTTTATCTAACTGCCTATCCACATATTCAATAAAAGCAGCCTTCTCTTCAGTTGTATATCCATTATTAGCATACTCTTCAGTTCCATTCACCAAATCATATGCAATATAGTTACAAGGATAAATTCTGTAGCTTCTATGTATTGAATTATCAACCTCAGTTTTAATAATGTTCAGAAGTTCAGCTCGTCCAGTTTCTGGTGAGATAGTATCCAATTTAATACTAACACAAGGAGCAATTTCAAAATGCACATGCCCCTTATATCCAGTGATGCCAGTACTCATACTTAACAGGTCATCTTCTTGTGATTTCTTGAACGAATCATCATTCTTCTTCATCAAGAATTCCTTCGCTTTCAAGTAATCATTAGGATCGTACTCATAACTAATCGATAAAGGCAACAAATTCAGCTCCTTAATTCTAGCATAGAACGACTTTTCTTCACCACCCATTCCGAGCATCTTCAGCAAGCTCTCTTGAGTGCGGTCATCGCTATCTTTCGCACGGCCTTCTCGTTGTGCAATCCATACCGACTCTTTCTTCTTGCTAATTGCAAAATGCACATAGTTTGACAACTGCATTGCTCCTTCAAGACGCTGGTGACTAGTCAAATCCCTTTTTACAATAAAACTCTTATTTAATCTAACAAGAATTGAGATCCAGTCATAGATAAGCAAATTATTTCCTATTGCAACCTCGGTAGTAGGACGGTCCTCTTTAATAAGCCCTAAATTAAGGAAACATGCATCAAGTACGATATCTCTATGGTTAGAAATAAAAGTATAAGACTTGCCTATTTCATAATTATCCACACCACCTATTGTCAATCCGCTTGTGGTTTTTCCAACAAGCGTTTCAAGATAAGGACGCATAATTTCCATTTGGAACTCGTCCTTGCCTTTCAAAGACAACATTTTCGCTTTAAATGCTTCATATTGTACACCGGGCATCGCATATTCAACGACCCGTCTGAACATAGGTTCTTCTACAAGATGTGCCACTTGCACACCGAATTCTTCATCGCTGAACGGACATACATCAGCGAATTCCTCCGGTATTTTAATTTCGTCAGTAATCATAACATTATCTCAACAAATACTGCTTACCAAAGATAATACAAATAATTCAAATAATCTATCATTTAACAGATATTAGAAATTATTTGCCGTATGTGTTAGCATAATCACGCCATTTTTCTATCAATTTCACCATATCAGCAGGGATTTCGCTATCAAAATCCATTTGCTTGCCAGTTACAGGATGAACAAAACCTAGTGTCTTTGCATGAAGAGCTTGGCGAGGACAAATATTGAAACAGTTTTGGATAAACTGGGAATATTTTGAAGATGTTGTCCCTCTCAAGATTTTGTCCCCTCCATACCTGGCATCGCTAAATAGCGGATGCCCAATATACTTCATGTGAACGCGAATCTGATGCGTTCGGCCCGTTTCAAGCTGGCACCTCACCACTGCCACATGACAAAGGTTTTCCAAAGTAACATAATGGGTAACAGCATGTTTGCCCATATCCCCCTCTGGGAATACAGTCATCTGCAAACGATCTTTCAAACTCCGGCCTATATTGCCTTCAATACGGCCTTGCTCATTTTCCATCTCGCCCCACACGACAGCTACATACTGTCTTTTTGTAGACTTGTCAAAAAACTGTTTACCAAGATGCGTTTTCGCATGAGGAGTCTTAGCTATAACAAGCAGACCCGATGTATCTTTATCTATTCTATGCACCAGTCCCATTCTAGGGTCATTCACATCATAGTCGGGATTATCCTTAAAATGATACGCCAAAGCATTAACAAGAGTGCCCGAATAATTTCCATGCCCTGGGTGCACAACAAGCCCTGCCGGTTTGTTTACAACAAGCAACTGGTCATCTTCATAAACTATATCCAATGGAATATCTTCCGGTATAATTTCATTATCATACCGAGGCCTATCCATCACGATACTGATTTCATCAAAGGGCTTAACCCTATAATTGGATTTTACAGCCTTTCCATTAACAAGTATGCACTGAGCTTCTGCAGCCTGCTGAATCCTGTTCCTGGAAGTATTAGCTATTCTAGTCACCAGGAATTTGTCAATCCTCAATAAAGACTGACTCTTATCAGCCACAAAATGATAATGCTCCCAGAGATCTTTACCATCCACAGTCATATCTGGAGCATAATCATCAAGCTCATTCAGTTCTGCATCATCTGCTATATTATCAATAATATCCACCTGATTATTTTCAAAATTCTATTGACCTTTAAGGCCATAATTACTAAACAAGACTACTCGAACAAAGCTATAGAATCATCGAATTCTGCCTCGATTGAATCAGGCAACTCCTCTCCAGCTCCATTACCCACTTTCATTTCAATTCGTGCAGTCACTGGCAACCTCATTCCCGCAGTCATGGGCTTACCATTAACCTTCACTTCAAGAATCAAGTCTTTATATGGAGAATAGACTTCTTCCACCTCGATCTTTTTAAAGCCAAGACCTTTAAGCATGGCAGTCCCTTGCCTATACGACATATCCACTATATATGGCAAAACGACCTCTCTCGGTGACTTCGCATTCATTGTAATATATATAGTGCGTAATGGCTTCACCCTTGAATCCTCTTTTGGCTCTTGATCAATGACAGCGCCAGGTTTATAAGTCTCGTTATACGCCGAATCGGTCACCTCCCACTTGAAACCTGCTTCGCTTAGCTTCTGAACGGCATCTTCAAGCGCCAGTCCCTTTACATTAGGCACATTCACATACTCGCCGTGCCCAGTAAAAGAGTCGATTACGCATAATGTCGCATAAAGCAAAACAAAGAACACCACCATTATGAGCAATAAATGAAACAGAATCGGGTGTTTCTTAGGAAAACTTTTTATAGCATTCTTTTTATCCATGTCTTATCAATTTTCCACAAAATAACGAAAATTCTTCCAATACTGCAACACTACAATAATAAAATGGACGCCCTTGTATATTATACCGAGCGTCCATTATCCATATAGCATCACAATGCATTAATCCATGTTTTCCTTATCCTTAGCAGGATTTCTGAAATAGATTTTCTTATCATCATACTCTTGTTCAGCAATAAGAGTAGGTTTTGGCAACTTTTCGTAATAACGAGAAATTTCAATCTGTTCTCTGTTTTCTGAAATTTCTTCCAGATTATCATTCATTGAAGCAAATTCCTGAAGTTTCTTTTCAAGGTCCTTCTTCATCTCTACGGCTATCTGGTTAGCGCGTTTAGATACCACGCACACTGTTTCATAAATATTACCAGTTTGCTCCGACATTTCTATTACATCGCGAGTCACAGTGTTAAGTGGCGCATTAGTCTTCTTGTAATCCATCTTTATTTGATTATTTAAATTTATTCTTTAACAAATTTCTTGGCTATCTCATAGATATTATCAGCCTCCTTACGGTTTTCGCTCTGAGGATAGTCGTTAATGAACGAGTAGTACTCATCAATAACATCTCTGAAGCGTTCAGCCTTCTTTATATCCACACTCTGATTGGCTTCCTGGAAGCGAGCCTTAAGCACAAGCATTTCCAAATCTTCCTTATACTTACTGTACGGATAGTCCTTAATTGCATTCTTTGCCACAATCACAGCCGACTCGTAATTGTTACCCAGGTAATTGCCCAGATTATAATACAGCTGAGCATTCTGCAATTCCTTAAGGACCAACTTGTCCTGAAGCTCGAATATCGCATTTTGTGCGATAGTAGCCTTGTCGCTTTTTGGGAAATAATCCAGAAAACTCTGAAGTTCCTCTATCGCTTTATAAGTTCCCGTTTGATCCAACTGAGGATCTGGAGAGTCAAGATAGTAACCGTATCCGGCATAATAGCGTGCCAATTCAGCATACTGTCCTTTAGGATAATGCTGATAATATGTCTTGAAATATGAGCCGGAATTCATGTAATCCTTATTTTCATAATGGCTCAATCCAAGCAAGTACAAAGACTCTTCAGCGTTCGCAGTTCCTTTAAATACAGTCACAAGGTCGGCAAGAATTGTCGTCGCTTGTCCGTATTTCTTTTTCTCGAACGCTTTCTTGGCGTACTCATATTTATAATTATAGTCCGTACTCTTCAGAACCTTATTGTATTCGCCACAACTAGTCGCAAGTACCATAAGGCTTAATCCAAACAAGCATATAGACAATTTTCGTTTCATATAATCACAACTATTCATTTTAGTCTGCAAATTTACGCAATTATTCAAATTTCTCAAATTCTTTCTGTCAAAATATTGTAAACTCACAAAATCTATGCAAAATTCCACACGAATAATTCATCATCTCATTACAAAAAAAGAAATGCGGAGTATTTAACCCCGCATTTCACACAGTCACTTATTACTAATTTTTCACAGTACAACCTTATGCGCGTTGCCATTCACAGTCACAATATACATGCCATGACCTTCAAGCGAAATCACTCTTTCATTGCCTTTGTATACTAATGAACCTCCAAGCGTGTAAACTCTTACATCTGCCTTCTCAAGACTATCATTAATCACAATGCGACCGCCCTTCACGCAAACATCATTACTGCTTGCAGCCTTCACCTGTTCAATAGCTGTTGGATTGTCTTCATCAAATGTAACCTTCAAAGAGGTATAGTCCGAAACTGCAGGAGTTGTAAATACACCGTCCACTAGCTGGTCAGTAACATCTTCGTCTCCGTATACAACGCTGTTTACAACATATCCATCTTCAGGAACAATCAAGAATGATACCATACCGCCATTCTGAACATACAGACTCAATCCGTCGCTCATGTGACCATTAATTCCGCTCACATCGGTTGTAGTAGTCGCTTCCTCTGCTAGTGTTCTTGGCACAAGTGCCCTGCTTAGCGATCTTGCTCCGTCATGATTTCCATGATGTTTGTGCCAGTCGCGGTCAAACCAGATGTGTCCGCATTGATGCTTATTACCTTCTTCATCTTCTATTATATCATTATCTACTGTCACATCAATACCTACACGATTTTCAAGGTCCATAAAGCTACCCCAAGGTGTTGCCAGCAAATAATCATACCATGAATCCTCATTTGTTGGAGTTGCTATAATACATGTATAATTATTAACATGATAGAAAGCATCATCGGCAGCTGTTGGCGGTACCAATGCAGGAACTGTCATATTTGCCAATGCTTTACATTCGCCAAAGGTTTGCGCTCCTATTGTAGAAAGTCCTGCTGGCAAATTCAATGTAATCAATGAAGAACAACAGTTGAACGCATAGCTGTCAATTTTCTCTAGTGCAATACAACCAGTGAGATCTACTTTCTTCAAATCTGAACAGTTTGCAAATGCGTTACTTCCAATATTTGAAATCATTGTACAGTTATTCATATCTAGACTGCTCAATGAAGAACAGCCATTAAATGCATCATAGTACACCTCTCTCAATCCATCAGGGAACTTAAGACCATCAAGTTTAGTACAACCATAGAATGCATATTCGTAGATTCTCTTCAATGACTCAGGAAACTCGATTGTTTCAAGGCTAGTACAATTTTGGAACACACCATATGCAGCCTCACCAGTCATGCCGAGATTTTCCAAACTGCTTGGCAATACAGCTTTTGTCAAACTATAGCAATCCTTAAATGTTTCTTGATGAAGCGTTGTCATTGGAGCTGCACTCAAAACCACTTCTTTTAATCCAGTACAACTACTGAATGTACCATAATCCAACGCAGATAATTTAGAACCTGTCTCAGCAACGATTTTTTCAAGATTCCTATTTCCGTGGAAAGCTCCACTCTTTATCGTTTCCAATTTTGCAGGCAAAACGAGTTCACCGTATAGATTGGCACCATTAAATACCGAATAGCCTATAGTCTTCAATCCTCCAGGTAACGACAATTCGCACTTTAGGCTGTTACAACCAGCAAATGCCCAATCCTTAATTTCAATACAATTGTCAGGCAATACTATGCTTGTCAGCACTTTCTTATCTTGAAGCGCGCTTTCCGGTATTATGGCGCAATCGGCATCACTCAAGTCTATTGAATGGCATGCAGTAAAGTTGGTCTTCATTTGACTGAAGTCATTTGAATCTATCTCTCCATGAACTATCAATTTCGTAACATTCTTTGGTGTTACTTTTAGTTTAATCACATCTTTAGATAGTTCCCCTGGAGTACTTACAGTCACTTCCACTTCTTTCTCAACCAGTATATTATAGTCCTTCCATCCTTCTGCCGCTTTGTATGCTGCTTGACTTTCTGCAGGAACAATAATAGCGACCAATTCATCGGCGTTGAACATACCTGACACAGCAGCTGGTGGTGTTACAGCATTTATACGGCACAATGAATAGTTCGTTCCAGAAAATGCATTTTCACCTATTGATCCGATATTCTCACTTAATTCAAGCACACCTCTTAAATTGCCAAATTCACCAAGAAGTCCATCGCCTATTTTCGTTACTTTGTCTCCAAAAACAACAGACTCTATTACTCCATACCAATCCTTAAATGGCGTGTTTCCAGGTTCATATTCCACATTGCGACCTATATAAATATTCTTAGTATATGTCGTAACCTCATGACCACAACTAAGTGTTTTATCACTATCTTCTATTATTAATTCTGTAAAATTTCCTCCCAAAAATGCTTGTGTTCCAATCTTCTCCACACTACTAGGGATAACCAGTTTTCCTGTCAATTCTTTACAAGAATTGAATGCTTGTTCACCTATATTTTTAATTCCATTAGATAATGAAATTGTTTTTAGGCTCGCACATTCAAAGAAAGCATAACCACCTATTGTTTCCAATCCATTAGGTAATGATAGTGAAGTTAAACCATTACAACTGCTAAATGCACTGCTACCAATTGCCTTAATCTTATCCCCAAATGTTAAATCCGTTAGATTAGCACAACCACTAAACATATAATCACTCACTTGTGTAGCATTTCCTGCAATTGTTACATTCTTTACAGCATCAGTCTTATCAAAAGCACAAGAATTTACATAATAATCTCTTTTTATATCTCTTCCGATATAAATTATTTCTATGGGACATCCAACAAACAATGTTGCAGTAGTGCCCCATGGACCAAAACCTACAGTTATATCAAGTTCCGGTATATACACTAGGTCTCCACCGAAATCATTTCCTTGTTCTCCGATTCTATTACCTGACATAAATAAACCAATTCCTAATTCCTTATTACTATCAGATAATATTATTTCTTTTAAGTTTTCACAATTCTGGCAAAATTGTGGATCTATGTAATTTACACTTCCTGGTATAATCAATGAAGTCAAGGCAGTACAGTTATTCAAAACACCTGCCCCAATTGCTGTTACACTCTCTGGAATTGTTATATTCTCAAGACTAGAACAGCCACTGAACGCATTGTGACCTATAACCTTAACACCCGTTTTTAGAACGACAGTTTTTAATGTTGTGCAATCCTTCAAGAAACCATCAGCAATGCGCTCAACTCCACCAGGGATCTCGATTGAAGTTAGTGCAGTACCAGCAAAGGCATCAGCACCAATTGCCTTCAATGCATCAGGCAATACTATTTGCTTTAAACCAGTACAACCACTAAACTGGGAATCAGCCAATTCAGTTATACCCTCAGGAAGCTTGACACTGGTAACATTAGCGTTTCCGCTGAATGCAGAACCCAGGATTTTCGCGACACTGTATTCAGTATCATTGTAAGTAATCACATTAGGAATTTCAACATCTCCACTATATGGAGTATCTTCATTAGCTATAATTGCAACTTCGCTATCCGACAATGTGATAAACGCCAAACCGTCTTCTGTTGTTGCCACAACACCCTCGCCAGGCTCATAGATATAAGCGAAATTAGACCAACCAGAAGCAGACTTATATGCTTCCTTGCTGCCTTTAGGAACATAAACAATAGCATTATATGCATCAAATGCAGAAGCACTCAAAACAGCAGGTGTTGCACCTTGACATTCAATCCTTGTAAGTGCAGTACAACCGCTAAATGCATTACCACCTATTAATCTAATAGAACTAGGCAAAGTTACACTTGTAATATTAATTTGATCCTTAAATGCATCATTAGCTATTTTCGTCACATTATAAGTAACTCCATCATAAACTAATGCATTGGGTATCACAATTGACGAGCAACTCTCTTCGCACCCTATTACTACAGCATCTGAACCCTTTAGCGCATAGCTAATATGATCAACAACAAGAGTTACTTCATCGGTTTGTTTCGTAGTAAACTTCAAGATACCGAAGCAGTCCTTGTGACCACCAACATAGATGTTAGCAGAGACTCCGTCAGCATTAACGCGTGCTTGAACTGAACCTACATAATAGTCTACTGCACATTGAGAATCCCAGCTAGCGACCTCAGAGCCGTCAGCAAGATTGTAAACAGCAATTGATGAACAACGATTGCCAGTAGTTGCACTATTAATAGGAAGTACCATATATTCAACATCACCTATCTTGAACACATCCATTCCTGAGAAATTTCCACCTTGTGGAACAGCTGTGTTCGTTTCAAATTTAGAAATTTCAGCATTCCAAGTGAACGGGTTAGTTTGTCCTGAACGCCAACGCACATAAGTTTTTGCAGCTACAGCAGCTTCGTCAGTAGCATCAAGGATTTCATCTACAGTTTGGAAAGTAGCAACATTTGTAGAATTGTTGAATGCAGCAGAAGATTCCAAAGTCCAAGATAATTCTGAATCATAATAGATCTTACCTTCATCGTCAAGAGCGATGTACATAACTGGCATTAGAGTAGAACCGGAAGCTGGAATGTACAAATAAGCTCCACCATCAGTAATGTTACCTACTATTCTGGAAGGAACATCAACACGACCTAGTGTTACATCTGCTGATTGGAATTCATCAATGTGCAAATACTTCATAGCGTTCCGATCAGATGCTGGAAGAAGAACCCAATTTTGACAATTATTTGGAGAGGCACCATTACCACCGGAGCTATTTATACCTACATTAACCAATAAGTTGCCTGCATCGTCCATCATTAAGGCTGTCCAAAGCACATAGTTAACAAACTCTCCTGAAATTGTTTCTCCTAGATTATTATCTGTACAGAACTTGTTAACATCATAGCTTGCTACCAAAATTCCATCCTCCCATTCTTCGATAGTACCGGCATTGTTGTTAACTCCATAAAGAACATCACCATAACCATTAACTGTACGAACTGAGCAATAACCTGTAGTAGCATCAGCAGGTATTGTCCATAACGGTTGGATTCCATAGTCGTTTGCCCATATCGCCATTGACGATAAAAGCATCAATAATGTTAATAATGTTTTTTTCATAATAATTTAAATTATATTGTTATTAATTTTTGTAACTATATCTATCAAGTCTTTTTTTGCAGGCAAATTATTATACGAACTCTTATTCGCTATAATGTGATAGGTTTTTCCATTCTCAAATATTTTGAAAATTAAAATATTAGTTTTACTAGAATTAATAGGATATGTTTTAGGAGTATATTTATATTTATCTTTAAAAATTCCAGTCAACACTTCCAATCGTACTCTAGCGAAAACAATATTACGCAATTTAAGATAACTTACATGTTCCGATGCTTCTAGTGCAAACTTGATTGATTTCTCATAAATAGCATAAACATTGTTCTCATAATACTTGCCAGTATCACCAAAATTTCTAGAATGCCATGGCAACAACTCTACGGCTAATACATTTTCAACCGACTGAAAAGGTATATCGGGAAATGCTCTAAATATAGGCAATGCCCGCTTTAGCAACAGCCATTCTGTTGTACTTCTTACACTTTTATTATTCAGGTATATCTTAAGTTCTCTATTATTGACAAAATCATCTACTTTATGACTCACATATCTACTGTATCGTGAGAACCTTGGAAGATTTGTTCTTAACTGACTATCTCCGCCCTCTCCAGGATTAAGATTGATTACAACTGCTGATAACGGATGCGTACCATCATTTCCCCACCATGGCTCAGGCAAATAATCTATTGTATCATTGCCTTTATGAGCATTATAAAAATCTGGATAAGTAAATTTTGTCAAATTAGGGAAAATGAGTTTATCCCATTTTCTTTTTTTGAGAAAAAGATGTTTACTGCAAGTAAAACATCTCCATTCATTAATGAATGAATCCCAATAATCATAATAGTCTTTACAGAAATTAGGCATGTTTACTTTTTTTACAAATGTAGAGTTTAATTTCGGGGGGATTCTGGTCCTTTTTAGTCCTTTTCGCAACAATACACAACTTATATTTTCACATCTATGAATATTTGATTTTTATTAGTTAAATTTGCTTTCAAATAGAAATTAAATGGAAAATAAGACTCGACTACATTACAGCAAATTGAGACAAGCAGTGGAAAAGACTGCATGCAGAAAAATAGCAACGCCCAGAGATTTTGACTTCCTGGCAATACGCATTGCCGATATTACGGGAGCAAGGGTGTCACCTACTACACTGAAACGCTTTTGGGGATATATTCCCAACGAGAGCAACAAGATTCCTCGCGAATACACTCTGAATATACTGGCGCTATTTGTTGGATATAAGGACTATGATGCATTCTGCAAAAATATAGACGAGTCACCTGGCACCGAAAGCGATTTTCTTAACAACAAAAGCATAAACACCAGTCAGCTTAATATAGGCGACAGCGTGAAAATTATGTGGTCGCCAAATAGAACTGTAGTGATAAAATACCTCGGTCAGGATATGTATCATGTGACGGAGTCGATAAACAGCAAATTGCAAGTGGGTGACACTTTTCATTGTAAAGGTTTTATTGAGAACGAGCCTCTCACTCTATTTTCATTGCATCGAGAAGGAAAAGTTCCCACAAATTATGTGTGCGGAAGAAACAATGGCATTCGTTTTAAAGTGAATCCCAGCAATTTAGGGGGGGGGTAGCGAACCACCTGAATATTAATCATTTAGCTATCAATGGAAGTGTCAGACTTTATACAAGAAAACGAGTGCAGTCAACCAAAGGCTATAGAGAAATTCATTCCCTTTGGCGAAAATTCCATGTCGTGCTTTTACATTGCACAAATAGGCGGGAAACAATACTTCATGAAACAACTCAAACCTGAATTCAAAGACAATGCATTATTACGCTCATTATATCGCAAAGAATTTGAAGCAGGTCATTCCATTCATCACCCGAATATAGTTAAATACATAGAGATAACCGACAATGAGCAGGAATGCTACATATTAATGGAAAACATTGTGGGAGAAACTCTGGATAAATTCATCGCATCACATCACGATTATTTTAAAAGTCGTAGTAACCTTGATAAATTCTTCAATCAATTACTGTCGGGATTGAAGTGCTTACATGAAAGTCATATTGTTCATTCCGACTTGAAACCACAGAATATTATGATTTCACAGATTAACAACGACTTGAAAATCATAGATCTTGGTTTCTGTTTTACCGACAGTTTCCCGACTACCGTAGGAACGACACTCGCCTATGCGGCTCCTGAGCAGAAATCAGGGGAAATGCTAGATGAAGTCACCGATATATATGCTGTGGGGAAAATCATTGAATACATAGCCAAGAATATTGACTCAAACCTGCCAAGTGTCTATGCCAAAATAATGATCCGGTGCTTGAAAGAACAGCGAAAGCAACGATATCAGAACACCGACGACATTATAAGACTTATAAACCGCCGCAAACACTCAATTAAAATAGCTCTAGTCTCAGCGATTTCTTGCATTGTTTTATTTCTTGCATTCCGTTCTATTATCTACACGGAAAGATTCAATTCATGGTGGGACAGCTTTGAAATTATTCCCACTCATGTTGATTATAGCATAGAAAGTAATCATATCTACTACCGTATCGTCGACAATGACCATAAGCTATGTGAAGTAGCAGGCTTTTCTTCTACTCCTAACGCTTATATACAAAACGAGCTTAAAATTAACGGAGAACTATATCGTGTTACTCATATTGCAGATGAAGCTTTCAGAGGAAAAGAGTACCTTAAATCGGTGCATATCCCCGAGGGTATTGAAACGATTGGGAAATATGCATTCATTGGCTGTACAGGTCTATCAACAATAAGCATACCCAATTCCGTTACTCACATATCAGAATATGCCTTCCATGGCTGCAACAAGGTTTACAATCTTAAAATATCTCCAATTCTTACCGAAATACCTGTGGGTTTCATTTCTGGCAGTCAAATCAAAAAAGTAGTTATTCCTGAGGGTGTTACAATTATTGGATTAGATGCTTTCGGGAATTGCGGCAAACTGAAAGATGTGACTTTACCGTCTTCACTCATAATACTGGAAAGAGGTGTATTCTACAACTGCACTTCACTTGAAAAAATTACAATTCCTCAGAATGTAAAGAGCATAGGTGATTATCTTTTCTTCGAGTGCACGAGTTTAAAAGACATATACAATTTGGCTATTGAGCCGCAAGTCATTCCGCCCATTCACAAGGAACCCTCACAAATCACACTTCATGTACCTGCTGAATCGGTAGAGAAATATCGAAATGCCGAGTACTGGAATGAGATGAACATAGTGCCAATAAAATAGTTTTTAAACTGCATAAAAAAATGGTGCGAATATTTTTCGCACCATTTTCGATTTATAGAATTAAGATGTTTACTTCACTTCCTCGAATGGAACATCTGTCACATCTTTACCGTCATTCTTTGGTTGTTGACCTGCACCTTGTGCGCCTGCTTGTGGATCAAAGCCTGCACCTTGAGCACCTGCCTGCTGCTGTGCGTTATACATCTCCTGTGAAGCCGCATGGAATACATTCTCAAGCTCTGCAGTTGCAGCATCAATAGCTTCGATATCCTGCTTGCTGTATGCATCTTTCAACTTAGCTAACGCATCTTCAATAGGAGCTTTTTTGTCAGCAGGCAACTTATCGCCTAGGTCCTTCAAACTCTTTTCTGTTTGGAAAATCATAGAGTCTGCTTTGTTGATCTTGTCAATGCGTTCCTTTTCCTTTGCATCGGCAGCAGCATTTGCAGCAGCTTCGTCCTTCATTCGTTGGATTTCAGCATCGGTCAATCCGCTAGAAGCCTCAATGCGGATACTTTGTTCCTTGCCTGTAGCCTTATCCTTAGCCGATACATTCAAGATACCGTTTGCATCGATTTCGAATGTTACTTCAATTTGAGGTACACCACGAGGAGCTGGAGCGATTCCGTCTAGGTGGAACTTACCTAGTGTCTTATCGTCTTTAGCCATTGGTCTTTCTCCTTGCAATACATGGATTTCAACCGAAGGCTGATTGTCTACTGCTGTAGAGAACACCTCGCTCTTGCGTGTAGGAATAGTTGTGTTTGCTTCGATAAGCTTAGTCATCACATTACCAAGAGTTTCGATACCTACTGACAATGGAACGACATCAAGCAATAGCACATCTTTAACATCACCGCTCAACACGCCACCTTGAATTGCAGCACCTACAGCAACTACTTCATCAGGGTTAACGCCCTTTGATGGAGCCTTACCAAAGATCTGCTGAACCTTTTCCTGTACCGCTGGGATACGAGTAGAACCACCCACTAGAATTACTTCGTCAATTTCGCTTGCAGTCAGGCCTGCGTCTTGAAGAGCCTTTTGACATGGTGCAACTGTAGCCTGTACTAAATCATCACAAAGTTGCTCGAACTTAGCACGAGTAAGTGTGCGAACCAAGTGCTTTGGAATACCATTTACCGGCATGATATATGGCAAGTTGATTTCGCTAGATGTTGTGCTTGACAACTCAATCTTAGCCTTTTCAGCTGCTTCTTTCAAGCGTTGCAATGCCATAGGATCCTGACGCAAGTCTACACCTTCGTCTTTAATGAATTCATCTGCCAACCAGTCAATGATCTTGTGGTCGAAGTCATCACCCCCAAGGTGAGTATCACCATTTGTTGACTTAACTTCAAATACACCGTCACCTAGCTCAAGGATTGAGATATCGAAAGTACCGCCACCAAGGTCAAATACTGCAATTTTCTTATCGCTTTGCGACTTGTCAAGACCATAAGCAAGAGCAGCCGCTGTTGGTTCGTTCACAATACGCTTAACGGTCAAACCAGCAATTTCACCTGCTTCTTTAGTAGCTTGGCGCTGAGAGTCGTTAAAGTAAGCAGGAACTGTGATAACAGCTTCGGTTACCGATTGTCCTAGATAATCTTCAGCAGTCTTCTTCATCTTTTGAAGAACCATTGCTGAGATTTCCTGTGGAGTGTATTCGCGTCCGTCTATTTCTACACGGGGCTGATTGTTTGCCGAGCGAACCACCTTATAAGGAACACGGTCTATTTCTTTAGCAATCTGATCAAAATTTTCACCCATAAATCTCTTGATAGAGAAGATTGTACGAGTTGGGTTTGTGATAGCTTGACGCTTAGCAGGATCACCTACTTTGCGTTCGCCACCATCTACAAAAGCAACGATTGAAGGAGTTGTGTTACGACCTTCACTGTTAGGAATAACGATAGGTTCGTTTCCTTCTAGTACTGACACACATGAGTTAGTAGTACCTAAGTCAATTCCAATGATTTTTCCCATTTTTCTTTTATGTATTTATTTGTTTATATTCAATTAATTTTTGCGTTGTTTCACGCATTCGTTATAGGAAAAACAAATGTTATGCCAAAAAGTTGTTAGCGCATTTTTCATGACAAATTATCTGCAATTCCAGGACAACGACACTGACGATATGGCAGAAATTCGCAAATTATTGGCAATACAGACACTCTATATATTAATTAATGTATAATATCATTTTTTTCTTTACCACATAATGACACAATTTGTCAAAATTGTATTACATTTGCATATAATCTAGTAATTGACTGATTATATAATTAACGAATAATACTAATATTAATTTTTATATCTATTTATTATGAATATTTCTCATATTGAACATGTAGGTATAGCTGTTACTAGTCTTGAACAAGCTATCCCATTCTACGAAAACGTTCTTGGTACAAAATGTTTTGCAATCGAGGAAGTTGCTGATCAAAAAGTAAAAACTGCATTCTTTAAGATTGGCCAAACAAAGATTGAATTGCTTGAAGCAACTGCACCAGAAAGCGCTATTGCAAAATTCATCGAGAAGAACGGCGGACGCGGTGGTATCCAACATATCGCATTCGCAGTAGAAGACGGAGTTGCTAACGCACTTGCTGAAGCTGAAGCTAAGGGCTGCGCTCTAATTGACAAAGCACCTCGCAAGGGAGCTGAAGGTCTAAATATCGCCTTCCTGCACCCTAAGTCAACATGCGGCACTCTAGTAGAACTATGTGAAGATCCTAACAAATAATTTATATTATTTCAAAAAAATGAGCAATCAACTCGAAAAAGTAAAAGAACTTATTGCGTTGCGCGAAGAAGCACGCATAGGTGGTGGCGAAAAAGCTATTCAAAAGCAACACGAGAAAGGTAAATACACTGCTCGCGAAAGAATCGCCCAACTTCTTGATGAAGGAAGTTTTGAAGAACTTGATATGTTTGTACGCCACAGATGTACAAACTTCGGTCTTGAAAAGAAATCATATCTAGGTGACGGTGTCGTTACTGGTTATGGTACAATTGAAGGCCGTCTTGTATATGTATTTGCACAAGACTTTACAGTATTCGGCGGTGCATTGTCTGAAACTCTTGCATTGAAGATCTGTAAAATTATGGATATGGCTATGAAGAACGGTGCTCCTGTTATCGGTCTTAACGACTCAGGTGGTGCGCGTATTCAAGAAGGTATTAACGCTCTTGCCGGATATGCTGAAATTTTCCAACGCAACATTATGGCATCGGGTGTTATCCCTCAAATTTCGGCAATCCTTGGTCCTTGTGCCGGCGGTGCAGTATACTCTCCTGCCCTAACCGATTTCACAATCATGGCAAAGGGAATTTCTTATATGTTCTTGACTGGTCCTAAGGTGGTGAAGACTGTAACAGGTGAAGATGTTACTCAAGAAGCTCTAGGTGGTGCTGATGTTCACGCAACAAAGTCGGGTGTGGCACACTTTGCTGCCGAAGATGGCGAAGAAGCTATCCGCATTATCCGCAAATTGATGGGTTACATACCTCAAAACAATCTTGAAGAAGCTCCTCTTGTAGAATGCAACGACCCAATTGACCGTCTTGAAGACAGCTTGAACGAAATTATCCCAGAATCGGCAAACCAAGCATACGATATGTATGAAGTTATCGGTGCTATTGTTGACAACGGCGAATTCCTTGAAGTATCGGCAAACTATGCACGCAACATCATTGTAGGTTTCGCTCGTTTCAATGGACAATCTGTGGGTATCGTAGCAAATCAGCCTAAATATCTAGCTGGTGTTCTTGACTGCAACGCTTCACGCAAGGCAGCTCGCTTCGTTCGTTTCTGCGATGCATTCAACATTCCTCTAGTTACTCTAGTAGATGTACCTGGATTCCTTCCTGGAACAGGACAAGAATACAACGCTGTTATTCTTCATGGTGCTAAGTTGCTTTACGCTTATGGTGAAGCTACAGTACCTAAGGTAACTGTTACTCTTCGCAAGAGCTATGGTGGTAGCCACATCGTAATGAGCTGTAAGCAACTTCGTGGTGACATGAACTACGCATGGCCAACTGCCGAAATCGCTGTAATGGGTGCATCTGGTGCAGCAGAAGTTCTTTATGCTAAGGAAGCTAAAGAAGCTAAGACTGCGGCTAAGGCTGCTAAGGAAGCTGGCGATGACGCTAAGGCTGCTCAAATCATGGACGACTACAAGAAGTTCATCAAAGAAAAAGAAGACGAGTACAACAAGCTATTCTGCAACCCTTACAATGCAGCACGCTACGGATACATCGATGATGTTATCGAACCACGCAACACTCGTTTCCGCGTTATCCGCGCTCTACAACAATTACAAACCAAGAAGGTTGTCAACCCTGCTAAGAAGCACGGTAACATTCCTTTGTAATACGATTGAAAATGAACAAGAAAGGATTAGTTTTATTGCTTTTTGTTTTCACTCTATCATTCTCTGCTTTTGCACAGCACAAAGGCTTGCGCATTACAGAAGTAATGGTTGAAAACAACAGCAACATTACTGATGAATATGGTAACAGAAGTGCATGGATCGAATTGTATAATACTACACGCAAATCTATGCAAATATCTACTGTATTCATTACTAATGAGCGTGTTCCAGAAGGAGCAACTCCAGACAAGTCTAAGATGTATGTTATTCCTCTTAACGATAAGAATACAAAAATCCAACACTTGCAACAAGCTGTATTCTTTGCTGACGGAGATCCTTGGAAAGGCACATTCCACGCTAATTTTGAGTTAAAACCAGGTCAAGAGAACTACATTGCTATCTATGATGCTGATGGTCTTACTAAACTTGATGAAGTTGTCGTACCGGCTAACCTTCCTGCCGATAATTCTTATGCCAGAACCATAGAAATTGAAGACTGGCACAAGATTGAAAGCAACGAATTTGATGCTACACAGTGGGAATTCCGCAATGGCTCAGATAAAAATAGCGCTATCACTCCAGGCATAAATAATCAAGTCATAGAACTTAACGACAAAATTGAAAAGTTCCAGAGACTAGACAGTGCCGGTATAATGCTTACTCTTATGGCAATGGCAATCGTTTTCTCTGCACTTCTCATGTTAAGCATCTGCTTCTATGTATTCGGTAAAATCAATGCAAGCATTGCTCGCAAGAACAAAGCTGCAGCTCATTCTGGCAAGCAATCCACAATCAGTGAAGATGAAATCGAAGAAGATAGCAGTGAAGCTATTGCAGCTATCACAATGGCTCTTTATCAACATCTTAATGCTCATGACTACGAGGACACAGTGCTTACTATCAACAAAGTGAAGCGTGCATATTCTCCATGGAGCTCTAAGATTTATACTCTACGCGAAACTCCTAACAAACACTAATTTTATTCTAAAGCTGAAATTAAATGAAAGACTATAAGTACAAAATCAATGGAAACGACTACAAAGTTTCTATTGGTGACATAGAAAACAACATTGCTCAAGTTGAAGTCAATGGAGTTCCTTTTAAAGTTGAAATCCAGGAAACTAAAGCCGCACCTGTTACAGTAAAGGCGGTAAAACCTGCAGCAGCACCTCGCACCGAATCTGGAGCAAAGGTAATCAGCAAGCCAAGTGTATCTGGTGGTCAAGCAGCTGTTAAGTCACCACTTCCAGGTGTCATTGTAGACCTAAAGGTAAATGTTGGCGACACAGTTGCTGCAGATACCGTAGTTGCTATTCTTGAAGCGATGAAAATGGAAAACAACATTAACGCTGGTAAAGCAGGTGTTGTAAAAGCTATTTGTGTAAACAAGGGTGATTCAGTTCTTGAAGGTACTGACATTCTAGTAATTGAATAATGCTACTATGAATGAATTAGTATCTTTTTTCGGTGAAAATTTCCGACAATTCTGGGAATTTACCGGATTCTATAATGTAACAATGCCGCACTTGATAATGCTGGCTGTAGGTTTATTCTTTATTTATCTTGCGATAAAGCATGAGTTTGAACCTATGTTGCTAGTTCCTATCGGTTTCGGTATTCTAGTTGGTAATATTCCATTCCAACTAGGCAATGAGATTGGTATTTATGAAGAAGGCTCCGTGCTTAATATCCTATACGGGGGAGTTAGCGCAGGTTGGTATCCACCATTAATTTTCTTGGGTATCGGTGCAATGACCGACTTCTCAGCACTGCTTGCCAACCCTAAACTAATGCTTGTGGGTGCATCAGCGCAATTCGGTATATTTGGTGCTTACATGGTGGCATTAGCTCTAGGATTTGCACCAGACCAAGCAGCAGGTATTGCTATAATCGGTGGAGCCGATGGACCAACAGCAATCTTCCTGTCTTCTAAACTAGCACCTAACATGATGGGAGCTATCGCAGTTTCTGCATACTCATACATGGCACTTGTTCCTCTAATTCAACCGCCTATCATGCGATTGTTTACTACTAAGAAGGAACGATTGATAAAGATGAAACCTGCTAGAACCGTTTCTCAAACAGAAAAAATTGTATTCCCAATTTTCGGTTTATTATTGACATGTTTCTTTGTGCCATCAGCTATTCCATTGCTAGGTATGCTATTCTTCGGTAACTTGCTTCGTGAAAGCGGTGTTACTACTCGTCTTGCTAAGACTGCTAGCAATGCACTTACCGACATAGTTACAATGCTACTTGGATTGACAGTGGGAGCTTCAACACAGGCATCTGAATTCTTGACACTTGACACTATTAAGATTTTTGCTCTTGGAGCAATGGCATTCATAATTGCATCATCTTCTGGTGTTCTATTCGTCAAGTTCTTCAACTTGTTCTTGCCTGAAGGAAAGAAGATTAATCCGCTTATCGGTAACGCTGGTGTATCTGCTGTTCCTATGGCAGCGCGCATTTCAAATGACCTTGGTTTGAAGTATGATCCTTCAAACTATCTTTTGATGCATGCTATGGGTCCAAATGTTGCAGGTGTTATCGGTTCTGCTGTAGCAGCTGGTGTACTTCTTGGATTCTTAGGATAATCCTAATTATATTACTGAAAAATAAGGCTGACAATATGTCCTACTTTCTGGACAATCAGTGTCAGCCTTATTTTTTTAATCATTTTTGAACTTTACTGCATATATTGCGTTATATAAGTAAACAAGACGAATAATTATATGACTAAACAGTCATAAATTAATCACAGATATATTTAATCCACTAACTATATCACATTTGTCATGATTAAGATAGAAATAATTCAGGGGCTTTATAAGAAGTACCCACAACCTGCACAATTCAAAAACAACCTTAACTTTGAATTGTTCACAAAAGGAAACATGAATCACCACACTATCGAAATAACTGAAGAGTGTTTAAAGATTCACTCTTTAGAGACAGACAGCCCATTTCATGAAATTCCATTACGCAACATCTCAGGTATAGAAGAACTGGACAATCACATTGCAATTATTCTTAGAAACAGCATACTGTTCTTATCAAAAGAGAATGATGACATTAGAGTGCATATCAATATAGAACAACCCTCGCTATGGGAACGAGTCAAATATATGTTCAACAAATAAAAAAGTGCTGAAACTAGCATCGTTCCAACACTCTATTATATTATTCAATCAATTATTTATTCTTTAAAACTCATATCGTCAAATCCTTCCAAATCAAATTCATCTTCATTAAAAGACTCATCGCCATAGAAATCGGCATCTAAATCATCGATAGAAGATGCAGCTGACTTTTTAGCCAGATTTTCATTCATTTCTTCAATATCGATAACCTGTTTTGGAGCATTTCCGACCTTTCTTTGGCATAATGGATCCAATAATGATTTGCCTGGTTGCATTTCCTTCATTTCCATAAAGAAGCAACGGTCAGTCAAATAATCAAATACATATATTAATTTCTGACCTTCATCTTCAATCAAGTCATTCAGGCGGGTATCTTCCATCAACCAAGTATCTTCATCGGAATCGGTATCCATTTCTTCAAGAGTGATTTCTTGACGCTTTGTCCAGTCATCATCACATATAAAGAATGAATCCAACTGATCTTTTGTATATCCAATCGAATCAAGTATAGCATTACGCAAACGCAAGAATGTGTCATCTGAATCAATTGCAATCTCTAGTTTGAAGTTATCTACTTCATCTGAAACAATACAAAATTTGTAAATCATATCTTTTCCTGTTTTAACTATCTACATTTAATTTGATATGCGAATTTAGTAATTAAATATATACTATACACATATCAGCATATTTTTTTTACACCAAAATTGAAACTTTTTTTCAAGCAAATTATTTAGTGAAAATATTTAATGCATTCTGCATTTTTTATTGCAAACACATTTTGTATGTAGACAAATTTATTTTATATTTTGCCATTTAAAAAAAACATCAGGCCCCCACATGGAGACCTGATGAATATTCTATGTTAAAAAATAATTTCTGTTATGGGATAAGATTGTATTTTCTAAATACCTTTTGAATTTTTTCCAATCCAATTGTCACTTGTTCCTTAGTGTGAGTTGCCATCAAACTGAAACGGATAAGTGTGTCATGAGGAGCAACAGCAGGAGAAACCACTGGGTTCACAAAAACACCTTCGTCGCTAAGGTCCTTAGTAATCATGAATGTCAAGTTATTATCTCTAATATATAGAGGTATAATAGGAGTTGAAGTATTTCCTATTTCACATCCCATATTACGGAATCCTTCCAGTGCATAATTGGTTATTTCCCATAGGTGATCCATTCTTTCCGGTTCGCTCATCATAATATCCAATGCTGCACTAACAGCTGCAGTTGATGCAGGAGTAATACTTGCAGTGAATATATAGCTACGAGAATGGTGACGCAAATAGTTAGTGATAGTCTTATCACATGCAATAAAGCCACCCAATGATGCGAATGACTTACTGAATGTACCCATAATCAAATCAACATCATCAGTTACGCCAAAATGATCACATGTACCGCGTCCATTTCTACCGAATACTCCAATACCATGCGCTTCGTCAACCATCACGCTTGCATTATACTGCTTTGCAAGACGAACAATCTCAGGCAGGTTTGCGACATCACCTTCCATTGAGAACACACCATCGGTAACAATCAATTTAACATCATTAGGAGAACACTTCTTAAGCTGTTCTTCTAGAGATGCCATATCATTATGCTTATATCTCAATGATTTTGAAAAAGACAAACGACGGCCTTCAATAATTGAAGCATGATCCTGTTCGTCAAGAATAATAGTATCATTTCTACCTGTAAGAGTTGATACAACACCTAGGTTTACGCCAAAACCTGTTGAATAAAGCATCGCATCTTCTTTTCCAACATATGCAGCTAGCTTTTGTTCCAATTCCTTATGTATATCAAGAGTACCATTCAAGAATGGAGAGCCTGCAAGACCTGTACCATACTTCTTAGTCGCTTCAATTGCAGCCTCTTTTACTTTTGGGTGATTTGTCAATCCCATATAGCTGTTTGAACCGAACATCAATACTTTCTGACCGTTAATAACAACCTCAGTATCCTGTTCGCTTTCAATCTTGCGGAAATAAGGATAAATACCAGCTGCCTTCGCTTTTTGAGGTTCTTGATATTGAGATAATTTAGCCTGTAGTAGCTTCATAGCTTATATAAAATTTTTTCTATTGTTCCTTATGAACACCTGTTAGCAGATGCACTAATTTACTATTCAAATATTTTGATTTGCAAAGTTACTAATTTTAATCTTACTACTGCTAAAAAATCCAAATTAATTAGCCCTCTTTACACTTTTTATGCAAATTAATGTATTTTTCCGCTAACAATAGTTTAATAAACACATATTACACACACAATATAAAATTCATTAACTTACCTCATTATATAATGTGCCAACTTTTTAGTATTTTTGTAAATTATAGTGATGATTACCGATGGAATTTAAACTTCAATCAGAATATAGACCGACAGGCGACCAGCCGCAAGCTATTGCTGAACTGACAAGCGGAATCAACAATGGTACTGCTTATCAGACACTATTAGGTGTTACTGGTTCTGGCAAAACATTCACTATGGCGAATGTTATTGCCAACACTAATAAACCGACTCTTATTCTATCACACAACAAAACACTTGCAGCGCAACTTTATGCTGAATTCAAGTCCTTTTTCCCAGAAAACTCTGTTCACTATTTTGTATCCTACTATGATTACTATCAACCTGAAGCATACATTCCTTCAAGCGATAAATATATTGAAAAAGATTTAGCCATTAATGAGGAAATAGACAGGTTACGCCTAGCGACAGTCGCTGCACTGCTTTCTGGCAGAAGAGATATCATTGTAGTATCATCGGTTTCCTGCATATACGGAATGGGAAATCCTAAAGATTTTGATGAAAATATCATCGAAATCAAATGCGGACAAAACATTGGAAGGGATCGTTTTCTGAGAACTCTAGTTGATGCATTATATTCCAGGAACGAATATGAATTATCTCGAGGAACATTCAGAGTTAAAGGCGACACAGTGGATATTGCATTAGCATATGAAGAAATAAATATTCGAGTGATTTTCTGGGGAGATGAAATTGAATCAATACAAATAATGGATATTGCTACCCAATTGCCACAAGAAAATGTAGAAGCATTCAAGATATTCCCAGCAAATATTTTCGTTACGACAAAAGAGAATATGGCTATCGCGCTTGACAAAATTGCCGTAGATTTAGGCACTCAGCGCGACATGTTCTATAATGAAGCGCGTATTGTTGAAGCTAAGCGACTGTATGAAAGAGTCAGTTACGACTTAGAGATGATTCGTGAAGTTGGATATTGTTCTGGCATTGAAAACTACTCTCGATATTTTGACGGAAGAGAACCTGGAATGAGACCGTTCTGTCTATTGGACTATTTCCCTAAGGATTTCTTGACAATAATTGACGAAAGCCATGTTACAGTGCCACAAATACGGGCCATGTATGGAGGGGACTTATCACGTAAGACCAACCTAGTCAACTATGGTTTCAGGCTACAGGCAGCTATTGACAACCGGCCTCTTAAGTTTGAGGAATTTGAATCACTTGTAAATCAAACAATATTTGTAAGCGCTACGCCAGCCGATTATGAGCTCAATAAATGCGAAGGTATAGTAACCGAACAAATAATACGGCCTACGGGGCTACTGGACCCGCAAATCATAGTACGCCCGTCCAGAGGCCAGATTGACGATTTGATTGAAGAAATTCAAACTCGCGTAGAACAGAATGAGCGAACATTAGTAACTACACTTACTAAGCGCATGGCAGAAGAACTGTCGGAATACCTTACTCGCATAAGCATAAGATGTGCATATATTCACTCCGATGTAGAAACTATGGACAGAATTAAGATTCTGGATCAGTTGCGCGGAGGAGAAATTGATGTTCTTATTGGTGTTAACCTTCTTAGAGAAGGATTGGACTTACCTGAAGTATCATTAGTAGCTATTATTGATGCAGATAAAGAAGGGTTCTTGCGTTCTCACCGTTCACTCACTCAAACAGCAGGTCGTGCAGCACGCAACCTGAATGGAGTAGTCATAATGTATGCCGACAAAATCACCGATTCAATGCAAAAAACCATTGACGAAACCGACCGCAGGCGTTCTATGCAATTAAAATACAACGAAGAAAACGGCATCACTCCGCAAGCTATTGTAAAAGCAAGAAATCTCATTGTAGGACAAGACAGTTCCGAAGAGAAAATAAAAGTGAGCAGAAAAGGAAGGTTCATAGAAAAAGCGAACATAAACCCTGTAATACATAGCTATCTTGACAAGGATTACGATGCAGCTGCAGGTGTTGCCGCCGACCCTATTGTTCAATATATGAGTGATAATGACAAGAAGAAAGCAATAGAAAGACTACGAGTGCAAATGATTGAAGCGGCTAAACGCATGGATTTCATTGAAGCCGCTCAATATAGAGACGAATTGCTAGCACTTGAAGAATCCATAAAAGATAAGATATAATATGACAGAAACAGAACTATATAAAGACAAACAATGGCTCCCTACCACAAAGAAAGAAATAGAACATTTGGGGTGGGACTATATAGATGTTATCATTTTTTCTGGTGATGCATATATCGACCACCCATCTATGGGTTCGGCTGTCATAGGCAGGATATTAGAGGCAAACGGTTATCGTGTTGCGATTGTTCCTCAGCCAAACTGGCGTGATGATCTGCGAGATTTTACGAAATTAGGCAAACCTCGTTTATTTTTCGGAGTCTCCGCTGGTGCAATGGATTCAATGGTGAACCATTATACGGCAAACAGGCGCAAGCGGAGTGACGATGCATACACACCAAACGGTAAAGCTGGTATGCGTCCTGACTATCCATCCATAATATACACTCAGGCTTTGAAAAAGCTATATCCCGATGTACCCGTCATTATCGGTGGTATTGAGGCTTCTATGAGAAGACTGTCACACTATGACTATTGGCAAGACACTCTACGGCCATCAATTCTCATTGACAGCAAAGCTGACATACTAGTATATGGCATGGGAGAAAAGCCTATTCTTGAAATAGCAAATTATCTGCGTGACGGAAAACAAATCTCAGAGCTAACAGATATACCACAGACTGCTATTTGCGTCAATGCTAGTAGTATACCAGAACATTTAGATTCCGAAAAAGAAGAACTTCTGCATTCACACGAAGAATGCCTTAAGGACAAAAAGCTTCATGCTGCAAATTTCAAAGTTATAGAAATTGAATCCAACAAATGGCAAGGCAGGACTTTATGGCAGAAAGTTGGCAACAGAGCGGTTAAAGTGAATGGGACTAACCCGCCTTTATCTGAAAGTGAAATCGACAGTTCGTTTGATTTACCATATACAAGATTACCGCACCCGAGATATCGCGGGAAGCGTATTCCTGCTTACGAAATGATTCGTCATTCCGTAAATATGCATAGAGGTTGTTTTGGTGGTTGCTCATTCTGTACAATTTCAGCCCATCAAGGAAAGTTTATAGCTTCTAGAAGCAAGGAATCCATTTTGAAAGAAGTGAAAACAATATGCAAAATGGAAGATTTTAAAGGATACATCTCCGATTTAGGAGGTCCATCAGCAAACATGTACAAAATGGGCGGCAAGGACTTAAGCAAATGCCAAAAATGTCTTCGCCCTTCATGCCTTTTTCCAAAACCTTGTGTAAATCTTAACAACGACCATTCACCACTATTGGATATTTACAGTATGGTCGATAAACTGCCAGAAATTAAAAAATCTTTTATAGGCAGCGGTGTCCGTTATGACCTTTCCATGCATAAATCAGATAATGAGAAGATAAATAAAATTAACAAGAAATATAACGAGGAGCTCATCGTAAAGCATGTTTCAGGTAGGTTAAAGGTTGCACCTGAACATACTTCCGACAGAGTACTGAATTTAATGCGCAAACCGTCCTTCAGTCAATTTGAAGAATTCAAAGGCATATTCGACAAGATAAATAACGACATGGGACTAAAGCAGCAAATAATACCCTACTTCATCTCTTCTCACCCAGGTTGCAGCGAAGCAGATATGGCAGAACTGGCTGTCAAGACCAAAAAACTAAATTTCCACCTTGAACAAGTCCAGGATTTCACGCCTACTCCTATGACAATGTCTACTGAGATGTATTATACAGGCTATAATCCATACACACTTGAACCTATATACACGGCTCATACAAAAGAAGAGAAACTTGCTCAAAGAAAGTATTTCTTTTGGTATGAGAATGAATTCAGAACAGATATAATACGATCACTTCAACGCATAAAGCGCAGTGATTTGATAACAGAATTATTCCCTGGCGGTACTGGTAAAAGCTATATTGCAAATAAACCTAAGCCTAAAGTTAATGATAAAAGCAACTATTATTCACCAAAAAGAAAATCAAGAAAAAATACTAAATCAATATAATAATAACAATTATGAATTTAACTAAATCCTCTATTATGGCATCTCTACTTGCTCTCACAAGTATGGCATCATGCGAGAAAGCGGCTGAAGAAACAATCATCGAACAGCCTCAAGTAAAGATTGAGAATGGGCAATTTACCCCCGAGGCACTCATGTCAATGGGTGCAGTTACAGACCCTCAAGTATCTCCCGATGGAACAAAAGTTCTATATGGAGTTAAATTTGAAAGTATCGAACAAAACAAATCAAATCGTGAATTATGGGTAGTCAATACTGATGGCACCAATCCTGTAAGAATAACCAAGACTCCAAAGAGCGAACAAAATGCTGTATGGATAAACGGCGGAAACAAAATTGCATTCCTATACCCTAATGGTGACAAAATGCAGATTTGGACTATGAATCCCGACGGTAGCGACCGTAAAGCAGTATCCAATATCAAAGAAGGTGTTGATGGTTTTATATTTTCACCAGATGAAAAGAAAGTCGCATTTATATCTCAAGTTAAATGGGGTACCGATGCAAAAGACTTATATCCTGAACATAAAAAGGCAAATGTCCGTATCATAACAGACATGATGTACAAGCACTGGGACGAATGGGTTAAGACTATTCCACACTCATTTGTTGCCGATTATGATGGCAACAATGTGAGCAATGCCATTGATATGCTTAAAGATGAACCATTTGAAGCACCTATGAAGCCTTTTGGCGGTGTTGAATCTCTTGCTTGGGCACCCGACGGCAAAAGCATCGTATATGTTTCACGCAAAAAGACTGGAAAAGAATATTCTCTTTCAACTAATTCTGACCTATACCAATACAACATTGAAACAGGTGAGACTAAGAACCTTACTGAAGGCATGATGGGATATGATACATGCCCTCGTTTCTCAAAGAGCGGACGCTACTTGGCATGGTTGTCAATGGAACATGATGGATATGAAAGTGATATGAATCGTATTTTCATCATGGACATGCAAACTGGTGAGAAGAAACATCTCACTTCAGAATGGGACTACGCAGCAGATAATATAGAATGGTCTCCTAATGAGAAAGCTATTTACTTCACAGCTCCATATCTGGGTTGTACTCCTATGTTCAAAATTGATATTGAGAATCTTAAAATTGATACTGTCGCAAGCGGTGAATATGATTACGCAGCTATAGTTCCCGTTAATGATGACACCATAATCACATTGCGTCATTCATTGCAAGAACCAAACGAACTATATGTAATAAGCAATGGCGAAACATCAAAGCTATCAAATGTTAACGATGAATTGCTTGCTCAACTTAACAATGTGACAGTAAACAAAGTTATGGTTCCTACTACCGACGGAAAAGAAATGACAACATGGGTAGTACTTCCTCCAAACTTCGATTCATCAAAGAAATATCCGGCTATACTTTACTGCCAAGGAGGTCCTCAACAACCGGTAAGCCAATTCTGGTCATACCGCTGGAACCTAAGACTAATGGCATCTCAAGGCTATATCGTAATTGCGCCTAATCGTCGCGGACTTCCTGGATTTGGTTCTGAATGGAATGCACAAATATCTGGCGACTATCCTGGTCAAAACATGAAAGACTATCTTGCAGCAGTAGACTTCATGAAAAAAGAACCATATGTAGATGCCGAACACATAGGTGCTGTAGGCGCTAGCTATGGTGGTTTTTCCGTATATTGGCTTGCTGGAAATCATGAAGGGAGATTTAAAGCTCTAATAGCTCACGCTGGTATATTTAATATGGAAGCTCAATATCTTGAAACTGAAGAAATGTGGTTTGCTAACTGGGACATGGGCGGTGCTTTCTGGGACACTGACAATAAAGTTGCTCAACGCACATTTGCATGCTCACCACACAAATATGTCAAGAAATGGACAGCTCCAATTCTAATAACTGCAGGCGAACTAGACTATCGTATTCTAAGTTCTCAAGCTGAAATGGCATTCAACGCGGCTACTCTATTGGGTGTTCCTGCTAAAATGGTTCTATATCCAGATGAAAACCACTGGATTCTTAAACCTCAAAACAGCCTAATTTGGCAGAAAGAATTCTTTGGTTGGCTAGACAAATACTTAAAGGAAGAATCTAAATAATATACTGACAAGAAATGAGAAAAACGGCAAATTTGCCGTTTTTCTTTTTTAATCACCCAACCATTGTACTCTTACATATTCCATTGACATGCAACCATACGCAAGTTATCACAACCTATAGTAGTGAAAGTAAATATCTGGTTACTTCTACAATTGATATAAGTCAATTGTGTATCATAAGACACATCAAGATTTGTAATGAAATTATTGTTACACAATAAGCGTTGCAACAATGGCTGATTACTTAGTGTCAATGTTGACAAATCATTATAGGAGCAATCGACAAACTGAAGGTTGTCACAACCATTAACTTCCAATGAAGTCAATCGATTATAAGAGCAAACCAAATCTTCAAGATTGTTGCAGTTCTTAATTACAAGTGAGGTCATATTGTTGTCACTACAAATCAATGTTAATAATGAAGGCATATTAGCCATATACATTGAATTGATTTCGTTGCCGTCCACATTTAGTGACAATAGATTTTCTAGACCAAACAAATTCACTGATGTAAGCTTGTTATAACCTGCATAAAGATGTTTGAGTTGAGTGCATCCACTCACTTCAAGCCTTTCAAGATGATTGCCTTGACAGTTAAGTGTTTCCAAATTCATTGCATTACTTACATTCAAGTCAACAAACAAATTATTGCTACAATTCACTTGAGTAAGCATAGGAGTTCCGCTTAGCTCAATCTCAAGAAGTCTATTCTTGTAGATATTAAGTTTAGCCAATACGGTACACCCGTTTACATTAAACTGAGTAAGTCTGTTATGGCTTGCATTTAATTCTGCTAGAGCAGTACAGCCTTGAACACTAAGCCCAGTGAGTTCATTCTTAGAAACATCAAGTTTCTTTAGTCCAGTAAATGAAGATAAATCCAGCACTCCGGCAAGTTTCTTGCCTTTCCATTCAATTGCTGACACATGACCGCCCTCCCATGTAACACCATGCCATGTGACAGGGTTAGATACATCTGCCCCTAGGGCTTGAGCGTTAGTAACGCCATCAGCTGAGGGTTGATTCAAAAACGCTTGAAGAGTTTTTACTTCTTTTGAATTTTGATTCTGAGCGTAAACCATCATTGTACTCAATAAGATGGTAAACATTAAAATAATTTTTTTCATACTAAATATGGCAAAGAGTTAATTAAATAATCTTTGCCATATTAACAATCTTAGATAAAAAAGGTTTTTATTAACGCAGAACTAATCTTTTTTTATCTCATTCAAAAAATATGCTTGCGATTTCAGTAGATTGCGAGATTGAAGTACCATTGTCTTTGTTTCATTAAGAATATTCATGTAAAGCATACTGCCTCGTGTACTCATATCCTCGGTCTTCAAACGCTTGATCTGGCTTTTAATCTTATCAGCTATTGTCACGAATAACTTATCACGCATAACCATAATGTCATCTAAATCGGTGAAATCCTTTTTACTAAGCATATCATTTATCTTATCAAAGATAGTATCCACTTCATCATTAATCTGCTTCAAGTCTCTAATCTGCTCTTCAGTAAATCCACGGTGATTATTATCAATGTGTTCGTATGCCGGGCGTGTACAATGAAGCAATGCCTTAGTTACTTCACACAAGAAATCGACGACTTGTACATAATAATGACCAGTACCTATCTTAGAATCCTCTAGTCTCTTTAGAGTAGCAACAATCTCATATTTACGATCATTAGCTTCATGATACATCGCTCGAGATTCTGCAACATCCTCTTTCAATGCTTTACGATTTTCATTAAACAATGCAACGAGCATATGATTATAAATATATGACACTCTCTGCATTGTATCTCCTACAACTTGTGTACATGAATACAACACATCGGCATCTGAATCTTCATGATTGATAACAAGTTTCTTTTCTTGTTTTGTGGCTTTTGATTTGAATATAAGATTATGACACAATGAATATCCGCATAAAAGAATAACTACAATTAATGCAAACCAACCTCCCCACATCAAGGATATTCCAATTACGAATGATATAACAAATGCAGATATTGCAGTCATAAACCAACCTGAAATCACAACCATAACTCCTGATATACGGTAAACAGCACTGTCACGGCCCCAAGCCCTATCAGCAAGAGACGAACCCATTGCAACCATGAAAATCACATATGTTGTAGACAAAGGCAACTTAAAAGATGTTCCTATACATATCAGCATTGCGGCAGCCGACAAGTTAACCACTGCACGAATATTATCATAAGCTTTCCCATCTCGCTCTTCTGCTGGTATTGGCTCAAATTGTTTTTCGATTGCTACAGCAACTTTTTGTGGTACAATTTTCTCATAAACATTGCTTATTCCTACAGCAAACCTTACAAGAGCTCTTGACAATGCGGTAGAATTAAATCTTTCTTCTTCATCATTCTGAGAAGCCAGATTAATAGAAGTCTCAGCTACTTTCATTGCTGTACGCGAGAAAAACAATGTTAATACCATAACAACACCGGCCGTTATTAGCAACCAAGGATTAACTTTTGCAGGTGCAGCCAGACCAGACATCAACATATTCACATCTCCGCTATCAACTGCCATTCTATATGAATCCAATCCTGCAATTGGAACTCCAATGAAGTTAACCAAGTCATTTCCTGCAAATGCTAATGCTAACGCAAATGTACCTGAAAGAATTGTTATCTTCATAATATCTACATGCAAACGCTGCAGAATAAACAACAATGCCGAAAATGCTATCCAGCAGTATAGCAAAATCATAGTAATGTTGTCATTCAACATTTGCATTGTATCTGGACTTATCAATCCAGAGCTTTTCAATCCTTTGAATATAGCAAAATATAAGATACCAACTAATGCAACACCACACCATAATGACCCGAATCGTGACATTCTCTTCTCATATCTGAATGAAAAAAGTATTCTTGATATGTACATTATAACAACGCCTACGATAAAAGATAATACGACCGAAACCAATATAGCACTTATCATTGCCAATGCCTTACCGCTATTTATAAATGAGCCAACATCGGCCATTGTCAAGCCACTATCATTAGCAACCTTATAACATGTTACAGCTACAGCACTACCCATCAATTCAAATATCAACGAAACTGTCGTTGATGTAGGCAGCCCTAACATATTAAATGTATTAAGCAAAATTACATCGGCTAGCATTGCCCCAACTAGCAACATCATCACCTCGGTAAAGGTGAACATATCAGGATGAAAGACTCCACTTCTTGCGACTTCCATCATTCCGTTAGAAGTGACTACACCAACGAGAATACCTACTGACGCAACGCATAGGATTGTTCTTTTTGATGCAATTCTAGTTCCTAATGACGCTCCAATAAAATTAACCGCGTCATTTGTAACACCCACTATTAAGTCCAGCACTGCTAGCACTGCTAAGACTATCAAAATAACAATAAAAATAGGATCCATATTATTAAATCTTTTCTTTTACTTATGCAATGTAAATGTAAATTGTAAACCGCCCTTTTGTCTATTAGACACCTTTATTGCCCCATTATGGAACAAAATAGAATTCTTCACGATTGACAAACCTAAACCAGTTCCACCCATTTTGCGTGACCGTCCTGAATCTACACGATAGAAGCGTTCAAACAATTTAGCCAAATGTTCCTTATCAACACCAATACCATTGTCGGCGAACTCAAACATATAACAGTCACCTTCATCTGTTGCAGAAATAAAGATATCACGACCGCCTGAATATGCTAAAGAATTATTCATCAAATTATTGAATATCGATTCAACTAAAGATTTATTTCCATTAATAATCATATTATCAGGCACATTGATATTCAATCTCATCTTGTTTTCAGATGGATTCAACTCCATTTCTCTAGAGATGTCGTCAAGTATTTCATTAATATTCACTGCGCTGCGTTCAATCTGACTTCCAGCATCAGATATACGGGTAATAACCGACAAATCGTTCAGCAAAGAGCTTAGTTGCTTAACATGCCCAAACGCATGCTCTATAAGTTCTACAGTCTTTTCTTTTGACAATCGGTCACCATTTTCAACAATTGTTTCCAGACATGCTTGTATAGCATGTACAGGAGTTTTTATTTCATGATTAATATTATTTGTAAGCTGATGCTTCAATCTCTGTTTTTCTTGTTCTTCAAAAATTAGAGCATTCATGTTTTCGTCTCGTTCTCGTCTTATCTTCTGCTCATTCATATACATATTTACGATTAATCCAGAAATATCCCCCAATTCATCTTGAGGGAAAGAATATGTTTCAGATAAGTCAAGCGATCCTTCTTCGGCTTTAGTTGCAAATTCCCGTAAATTATTCACTGTTACACCAATACGGCGTATAGCAAAATATGCTATTATATTTACAACAACAGCGATAATAATTATTATATACCCATATCCCCTATCAACTTGCAGCGTTTTAGTCAAAGAATCATTATAAGGTAGAGCTGTTCGAATTACAATAGAATCTCCTTTTGTAGCTGAATAGAAATATACATTATTAACCGACTCAGAAAATCTGCGAACCGTATATCCTTGCCCATTTGCCATTGCATCGACAAACTCTTTCCTGTCACTATGATTGGACTTTATATCTTCGCTTTGGGAATCAAATATAATATTACCGGAAAAATCAATTAAAGTAATGCGCAATGAATCTGCATCAGTCATATTCACGCCACTAAGGAATCCATAATTACCATTCCTATTTATCTCCTTAAGTAAATCTGCATTAATTGCCTGCAGCTGCGAATTCAAACTCTCAAATTTATACTCTTTTTCTCTAGTATACTGTAAGACAAAAAAAGCAAAAGTCAGAATCCAAGTAAAACAACTGATCAGCAAGAACAATCTTGACTGATAACCACTACTTGTCTTTTTTAAACCCATATCCATATCCCTGTTTTGTAACTATATTACTTCCGTATTTACCAAGTTTTTTTCTTAACCTATTAATATTCACATCTATGGTTCTGTCTACAACATATACATCATCTTCCCACACAACATCTAGGATTTCATCGCGCGAAAACACCTTATCAATGTTAGATAACAGTAATTTCAATATTTCAAATTCCTTCTTTGTAAATGAGATATCTACATTATCGATTTTGCATTCCTTTTTCTCCAAATCAAGTTCCAAGGTCTTATATCTAACGCAATTTATACTTTGGTCTTCTCTTACAGCCCGTTTTGCCTGGGACCTTCTGAGAACACTCTTCACCCTAAGAACCAGTTCTTTCATTGAAAATGGTTTCTTAATATAGTCATCAGCACCACATGTAAAACCTTTCACGACATCAGACTCATTATCTTTTGCCGTACACAAAACAATTGGTGTATCTTTAAGTTTTAAATCGGATCTTATCACCGAAGTAAGCTCAAATCCGTTCATTTCTTCCATCATCACATCTAGCAAAATCAAGGAATATGCAGAAAGGTCTTTTTTCAACGCTTCCTCGGCAGAATATGCAATATCAATACTATATCCCTCCAATTCAAGGTTAAGCTTAAGGACCTCGCATAAAGTCCTCTCATCATCAACAACTAGAATCCGTTCTTTCTCAACCATAGATTAAATAGATTTTTCTTTATGCAAAATTAATCGTGTAATTCTATTAAAATATAACAATGATGTAACAATTTAGCATTAAGACATTATATAAAAACAAAAAAGGTTGTATATCTTATCGATACACAACCTAATATATTTCTATATCTTGATTACATTATTTTGCAGCCAAAACATCTTTTACTTGATCATTTGGAACCATTTGTTCCTTGAACATATAAGCGCCAGTCTTTGGCGATTTCACCATCTTGATGACCTTACTAAAAGTACGGCCTTCACCTTTTTGCAATGTTGCAACTACTTTCTTTGCCATGACTTAACTTATTATTTAATTTCTTTATGAACTGTTACTTTCTTAAGATAAGGATTGTACTTCTTCAATTCCAATCTTTCTGTGGTGTTTTTTCTGTTTTTTGTGGTAATGTAACGAGAGATTCCTGGCACACCACTAGCTCTTTGTTCAGTACATTCTAGTATTACTTGTACTCTATTACCTTTTGCTTTCTTTGCCATCTTACTTTACTTTTCTACGATTTTAATTTCTGTTAGATTACCATCTTTAGCAGCTTTCTTCAATGCTGCATCAAGACCTAGCTTATTGATTGTACGCAAACCATTTGCTGATACAACAAGGCTAATCCATTGACCTTCTTCTACCCAGTAGAATTTTCTTTTGAACAAATTCACGTTAAATTTACGCTTTGTTCTTCTTTTAGAGTGCGATACATTATTTCCTGTAATCGCCTTCTTGCCTGTGATTTGACAAATTTTTGACATGGCTTTTTCTCAATTTATAATTATAATTATTTCATTTCAAAACAGAGTGCATATATGCAGAGTATGTCAGCTTTTCAGCCAATTTACTGCCATCTCTATGTTCGCAGTAGCGCAATATTCTAAATAAAAAGCAGTCGGCAAGCAACATTAATGTGGTTGTTAACTGCGCAAGTTTTATGTACAATATCGTCCTACGCTTTATGCAAGTACCTTAGCATCATTGTCTTGCATCGAAGTTTCAACGATTAAAGTCACAGAACATGACTAAAGGAATAGTCGTTGTACTGCTGTTTTGAAATTTTCGAGTGCAAAGATAGAACTTTTTTTATTAATACACAACACATTCCTATCTCTTTTTCAAAGAAAATGCGTCCTTATTCAATTTTATTCTATTGTTTTCATACACAAACACATCTCTTTGTGCAACGAATGCTGGTAAATATGTCTTGAATAACCAGATAAATACTGGCATGGACAATAGAATAATCAAAATAACCAGATATAAATTAATTTCTGGACAAACATACACGACGGCTTTCAATAGTGGATAATGCACTAAATACGCAATTATTGAGTACCGTCCCGCATAAGTAAAATAAGGCAACTTCTTTACTAAAAAACACACTGACCAGCAACTGGTAACAGCTGAAAATGATGCAACATAAAAAGCAAACGGATTATTATCTATTATACAATCCTTCAAATATACACCACCTATAGAAGTATAATAACAGACAGCTAATGATAGCATTCCTATAATTATCACATCAATCATTCTCAAATTCTTGAACTTTGCCAACAATGGTCTAATACTTGATGCCACAAATATCAAAGGCAAAACTATAACAGATGATAATATTGTGAAAATCCATGTATGCGACTGCCTATAATCCATATCCACTGGCAAACTATAATTCATAATCCACCCTAAAACCACAACAAAACACAAAGCAAGGACTCTTACAAACAAATTGCAATTCTTAGTTACCTTATTATATATATAATAGAATACATTGGCAAAGAATAATGTCCTTAAAAACCACAAATATCCACCAAATTTAAGCATCCATGTGCAGTGTTTCCTGACCGATTCAAAGTCAAGCCCTATCTGCCCAACGACAATCATAGGTATAGAACTCAGCAAACAAAATGAGAGGAAAGGGATTACCAATTTGTTGCTTTTACGGACAATAAAATCCACAAAACCGCTATATTCCTTAAAAAACATACCTGAAAGGAAAAAATACAATGGCATTCGTAAATGTTCCAGCATACTCCACACATGAACATTAGCCAACTTGATATCTTTTTCATCAAGACAATGTCCAATTATAACGAGTACTATACAAACACCCTTCATCAGGTCAAAGTACCCTATACGCTCCTTAGAACCATTCTCCAAGTTCATAAATTAAAGACCTATTCCGTTAGGAGTTTAAGCAACATTATTTGCGCCTCGGTTGTAGCACGATCTATTACTCTATCTCTTGATCCGGGAAAATGTTTACATATAGTCTTTATCCGTTCACCCATTTTAACTGAAATCCATACAGTACCCACAGGCTTCAAAGATGTTCCACCGCCAGGTCCGGCTATTCCTGATGTTGCTATTGCGCAATCAGTACCCATCATACTGCACACTCCACACACCATCTGTTTTACCGTTGGTTCACTCACCGCTCCATGTTCGTCAAGCACATCACTCGACACATTCAACATTTTCATTTTAACATCATTGGAATACGCCACTACTGATCCCATAAAATACTCCGAACTTCCTGGCACTGATGTTATTTGGTGAGCGATGTTTCCGCCTGTACAACTTTCGGCTGTTGAAAGAGTTAAATTCAATTTTCGCAGTTTTTCGCCTAATATTTCAGGCAACGGCTTATCCTCATGGCAGACAATTGCTTTCCCTAATATTCTATCTAGACGACTTGACAATGCGTCCATATCTTTTTGCATCTGGTCTGCATCTTTTGAAACACCCGATAAACGCAAACGAATTATTCCTGGCTTAGGCAAATACGCCAAATGTATATAATCCGGCATTTCACTCTCAAATTGTTCCAATTTTATCGCAAGTTCCGATTCTACATATCCTATTACAATAAATGTTCTATGGAGAATGCAATCATCAACAACAAAATGTTCCAACAATTGCGGAATCACTTGTTCCTTCATCATTGTTTCCATTTCAAACGGCACTCCAGGCATAGACACAAGCACTTTGCCATCTTTTTCAAACCACATTAACGGTGCAGTTCCTACGGCATTCTGTATCACTCTACATGAAGTAGGCACCATAGCTTGCGAATGATTAAGCTCATTCATTGACAAATGACGCTTTTCCAGTACTTGTTCTACATTCAACAATGTAGCATCATCTAAGACAAGTTCGCCACCAAAGTAACCACATAAAGTAGCCTTTGTAATATCGTCTTTAGTCGGACCTAAACCGCCAGTAGTTAGCACTATATCACTTTCGGCAAATGCTTCATCTATCGCTTTATAAATAGCAGTGCTATCATCGCCAATTACTTTGACACTTTTCACATTCCAACCATAAGGGTTCAAATTACGCGAAATCCAACCTGAATTTGTATCAGTTACCTGCCCTATCAGCAATTCGTCTCCTATAGCTATAACCGTTACATTCATTGTCTTAAAAATTATACCGTTACACGAGCAAATGGAGGTAGATTTATATCACAAAAATCATTATTCAAATATTTAAAATAGCCTACGATTGCAATCATTGCTGCATTATCGGTAGTAAAACTTCTTTTCGGAATGAATGCTTTTATACCTCTTTTCTTACAAAAATCATCAACAGCATTTCTAACACCAGAATTCGCTGAAACGCCTCCACCAATAGCAACAGTTTTTATTCCTGTTTCCTTTACAGCTTTTGAGAATTTATCCATCAAAATATCAATAATTGTCTTCTGTAAAGAAGCGGCTAAATCTGCCATATTCTCTTCTACAAAATTCGGATTTATTTTTTTCTCGTCCCTTAAAGTATACAAAAAAGAAGTTTTCAATCCGCTAAAGCTATAATCCAGCCCTTTTATATGCGGTTTACTGAACTTGAAGCGTTCGGCATTACCTTCAGCTGCCAACTTATCAATATAAGGTCCGCCTGGATACGGCAATCCCATTACTTTTGCGCACTTGTCAAAGGCTTCACCTGCAGCATCATCTATAGTTTGGCCAAGCACCTCCATATCGGTCGGTGAATTAACCTTAATAATCTGCGAATTACCGCCAGAAACCAACAGACATAAATATGGGAATTCCGGTACTTCCGTGTTCTCATCTTCCTTTATGAAATGTGACAACACATGTCCATGCAAGTGATTAACATCTAGCAAAGGGATTTCAAGTGCTAATGATAGCCCTTTGGCAAATGAAGTTCCTACAAGCAACGACCCCAAGAGACCTGGTCCCCTAGTAAATGCGATACCATTAATATCCTCTTTTTTTATTCCTGCTTGCTTTATTGCTTCGGACACTACTGGTACAATATTCTGCTGATGCGCTCTAGATGCCAATTCAGGCACAACACCGCCATAAGCTTCATGCACCTTTTGACTAGCTATAACATTGGACATCAACACACCATCTTTTATTATAGCAGCCGAAGTGTCATCGCATGAGGATTCTATACCTAATATTATAACGCTCATCTTTATTCAAAATAAATGATTCGATACTACAAAATTACGAATTTATTGGATAGTCATAATAAAATAGCACTAAAAACGGAAACCTGCTATTAGAGCAATATTCTCTACTGAATTCATTAATTTGTACTGACTACCATTGAACAAATGTCCATCAGCTTTCCCATTAAGAGAATAGAAGAAATTATTATGATTATATACCAATGCAATCTTTGCTTTAAAGTTCAATGATAATATATTACGATTATCCTCACTAGTTACATTCAAATTGTGATTAAAACCTAAGCAAGGAATACCTGTTACATTTAAAAGCCAATTTTTCCGAAACACCCAGTTATAGCCATATCCTACCATCAAACAATAGTCATTATACTTTATATGATAGTTTCTTTTATCTTGAGGGAGTTCTTCTCTTACATCAACAGGCAAATCATTAAAGTCCATTCTTATATCCTGCCGCGATATAGTGACACCCGCAATTGCAGAACCTGCGCTTTTTTTCTGATATTTAGAATACGAATATGCAGCACTTTGTGAATACTTTTTATTATTAAAGAAATAATACAAATCTATGCCATACGACTCCAGTTTTAAACCAGAAAAATTATAATTGGACTTAAAAAGATTATAATCGGTATAGCTTCCCAATCGTGTTAAATTAGTAGACCCCGTATTCTTAGAATAATATGCATCAAATGCAATCAAGGCACAAGTGAACTGAAACTCCCACTTCTTGTGTTTCATTCTCTCACCACCGAAGAGATTATCTATATTATACATATAACCAAGGCTAGCTGCCATAAATGAAATAGAACCGCCTATGTTACATGCCACATCGGAATGCATATCAACCCGCATTCCAGTTGGCAACTTTAAATGATAGGTGTTAAACCAATTATCATTCTTTAGCATGAGCTTCCAGTTTTTCCCTGTTCCTACAACATACGCGGTATCATAAGTATTGAATGTACGACTACCCCAATTATAAACATCTAGACAGAATTTCACAAATTTAGGATACTCCACATCATCATCTCTCAAATCAAGCTTACCCGACAATATTGCCCATTTCCAGTAATTCTTGCCGAATGCAACCTTCAAAGAATCTTCTAGTATAGAATCACTCTCTACACCCCTATACTTCCATATCTGATTGTACCATTTATCATTCTTTTTGATCTCGGGCACTTGCCTAACAGAGTCACTTACAGATTCTTCAATTGTATCTCCTAAAGCAATTAGAGGTACAAATAAATACAACATAATAAGTAAAGTCCTATATATCAATTTCATTTCACTAACATTATAGAATCACCACTCTGTTTATTACTTGTATTTATAGAATCTACATTCAGACTCAATTTGTTACTTTTACGCTTTGTCGAGCGGAACAGACGATCAAAATCATATTTAAACACGACACCTACGCCCTGTGTGGTCAAAGCATTTTTTACATAATAATTTTGGTCGTTAAAATGGTTATACGCTTTAAGTCGTATATTTCCTGCTTTATTTAACAAGTACTCGATATCAAAATCTCCAATGAAATTTGAATTGCTTGCCGTTGTCATCTTATCTCTATAACCGAAATTGCCATTCAATAGCAATCTGTTATTCAATAATTGACTCGACAATGCTAAATTCACTTCCACATCAGAGAAGTCTCCTCTATCACTCTTGAAATTTGGTGCGATACTCCACTTGTCACTAATTTGGCCTAGCATGCTTGTTAGTTGGGAAGATATAGTCGATGATGCTACCGAAGCCAATTCATTACCCTTATTCGAATTACCCATATATTCCGGAGTATAGAAACGATTCAATGCCAATAGGTAAATAATCTGCCTATTCATCATATCATCAGTACTCACTATACTCTTAACCTTACGATAGGCATCACTTGATAATGTTGGGAATTCCAAATCAAAATTCAACTCAGGCGCAGCTATTGATCCTGTAACATTCAGTAAAGCATGAACTGGCACATTTGTTCTGTTGAGTTCTTTATCGGTGGCAAACGCTTCGTCAAGGTCTTGCAGATTAGCATTCAATGCATAGACTGCAGCAATATCAATTTTAGCGCTATAAGGATCTCCGTCAAACGCAATACTACTGCCTTCTTTAATTGTAAAGTCCTTTAATATGATATCTTGAAGTGTAAAGTTATACATTCCTTTTTCCAATGTATACTTTCCTCTCATTTCAAGATCACCATTACTGTCATACACCATTGTAAGTGTTCCGCTACCAGTCGCTTTAATTTTATCGCCTCCGGCCGGATCCATTATTAAAACTAACTGTCCTAATGGATTAATATCAGCTTTAATGTTTAACACAACACGACTGCTTATTGTATTAGTTTGTGCCTGTTCCTGTTCAAATTCCTTTAAAATAAGTTCCTGTTTTGATTTTGACAAAAGCAATTCAGCTTCACGCTCCGCCTTGCGTTTATCCGTGAATGTGATAAAGTTGTATTCCAAGGCATCTTCCGAGTCGGATAATTCAAAGAAGAATTTACTATTGGCAGCTGTTGCCATACCTACATCAATTTTCACTAAGCCAGGCTCACCTTCAATAAAAGCCGACCCATTTCCATATATTGTTCCATACCAATTATCTAACTTTTTCTCTGGTATATCATAACACAAGAAATCCTTGGCTTCAGTCACATCAAAGCGGTATGATGCATCACGGAAATTATTATGCGATACATGTCCAGTTAATATTGCTGTATGCCCATTTCTATCCTTTAGTTCCACTTCATCAAAACTTATATATCCAGGCTTTAATTTTATTGAATCATTAGCCCAATAATAAACATTGGTGTAATCCACTTTTATCTTCAAATCCTCGGCATATATATCTCCATACAAATTCACATTACGGAATTTTCCGTAAAGTCTGGCATAACCAGTTGCATAACCATCAATATCTGATGTAAACGCTGCCAAAAATGGTTTCATAAATCCAACTTTTAATTTCTCTGCCCTGAAATCAAACCGTAATGAATCATTCATTGGATATATTTCTCCATCAACATCACTTTTCAAGCCATTTGGCTGCGTTATTAATGCTTGTATTGCCACATATTTCTTTTCATTATTCCAAAAACTCTTCATATCAGCATCACCCAGCAATGAACTGTTATATGTCATATCTTTAACAAAAAAGCTTTCGGTTTCCAGTTTGGGTGCTTTCGATAGAACTGATGATGCCAAAATGCGACCAGTAGCCTTACCTCCAAATGTTACATTATTTATTTGAAGAGTCTCAAATATATAATCCAGATTGATATCTTTCAGCTCAATCTTAATTTCATCTTGGTTATCGGCAGAACTTCTACCATCAATCCATATAAACTGATTATCACTAGTTACACGAAAATCATCTACTCTAATTGTTTTATTGTAAATACCTATTTTAGAATTATGGACATGCCAAGTCGTATCATTAAAAACCATCGTTGTAGGCTTAACATCTATTGTCGACATTAATGAATTTGTTTCATTAACTCTTCCAATACCAATTGATAAATCAACATTCCCATGGTATGCCTCTTTCCTATCAACAACCCAACCTAAATTAGTATTCAATCTATTATTCTTTCCACGACCCTTCAATAACAATGACATCTTGCCTTTCTTAGTTGGCATTTTCGTTGCGATATCAATTTTCATCTCAGAATCTGTGCTATCCACTCCAATAGTGATTCGGCTTCCTTCTATCAGTTTCTTCTTCTGCGCTAGATAAGGTGCATTCAAATCCAACAAGAATGAACGACTAGTCTCATTAACAAAACCATTCAATGCCACTGGATACGGAATTGTTATAGGTAACTTGAAAAAATCCACAAACGCTCTTGTCGTTTCATTGCTTTCTACATTGAATGCATAATTGAAATTGTTTTTCACTCCTGAGAGTTCTTTGTTATGTCCTTTATTTTCGAATAATGAAGGATACACATCAGCAATTATTCCTTTCAATACAGGCACAATAGTTTTGAAGTTATAATCCCCTTTCAATTGGCCGTTTAAGATATCCGACTCCAAATTTATCACATTAGGATTATTTCTGCTATCAGCCTTTATTAAGAGTCTATCTAATTCAAGGCCATTGCCTACACTATCTTTATAACATAAATCTCTAAGAACAATTTCGCCATTCAAATTTTCGCTAATATCCCCTCTCGATTCTGCTTCTATATCAAAAGATATATTATGAGACGGATATTTATTATTCAAATTAGTCCTAGCCAAATTAAATTCACCAACACTTAACCGGAAATTTATATGCTTTTCTATTTCCTTCAATGAAGCAGCACCTTCGGCAAACAGTTTCAAGTTTTTATCAGCTACTGTTACTTCTGCACTGTATCCTTTGGAATCTGCATTAAGATTTGTCGATATATTGCTGTATCGGTATCCTTTAAAATCAAAATAATTTACATTACCAACAACACTCCCTGACAAGCCACTGGCATTTTTAGAACCATTAACCTTCGCTGTAAAAGATGTTTCTCCTAAAAGGACAGGTTGACTGAGCAGCTTACCGAGCATTAAATTATCAGCTGAAATATCACCACTGAACTTTTGTACACCACTGCTATTTGCAAAGTTCCCATCTAATGACAGCTTTCCAACAGCCGTTGATAGCTTTCCTCGGAAATTACAATCGGCTTGTGAACCAATCAACGAGCCATCTATTACAAATGTGCCAATATTACATAGCACATTTCTAGCTTGTTGAGATACTTTAGTGAAATTAGAGGCTAGTTTAACGATATCGGCACCTCTTGCTTTTAAGTAGATCCTGTTCAAATCACAAGATAGTGAATCACTATCAAGTCCATATAGTTCACCATTTGCAACCAGTGTTAATAGATCATTATCCGAATAAATGTTTATTTTCGGAAGCTCAAGCTTTTCCAATGTGCCATTTATTGACAATGATAGATTCAAAACATCGTCAATTTCTGAAAATTGCGGCAAGAAACAAGAGACATCACTCAACGCCAAATACGAATCTGGCATATTAATATTCCATTCAATACTTGATATATCTTTCTTTAAATCCTTTAGGCCATTAATCTCAATTGCAAAATCATCGGTTGAAATACTTGAATTTGGCAGTTCAAGCTTAAAATCGGCAACAGAAATCTCATTGTTATTAATTCTGGTTTTAACAGTAAAGTTCTTAACTGCAAAACCGCATTGCTCTTCAAAGGACAATCTTTTGACAATAATATTGAAGTCCTCATTTTTAAGGCGTGGTATTGCTATATCCGCTCTTAGGTCTCGGATTGATATATGATTAGCATTAAACCAATCAACACTTGAAGTATCACTTAATAAATCATACGACAATGCGCTTTTTCTTAGTACTATATTGTATATAGAAAGGTCAAATTTAGTTGGAGGTTTTGTCTTGTCTTTTGGAGATAAAGCATCTATTATAAATTGAATGTTGGCTTCCGATTGCGCGTTATCCTTATATATTTTACCATCTAATCCTATTAGTTCAGCATAAGTGAAAACAACACGACCTCTCAGGAAAAAGTTATATACACTAAAGCCCGCTCCTATCTTATCCACATTCAACAGTTGTTTTCCTTGCTGATCGGGTATCTCCACATCATGCAAAACCACTTTATTAAATGGTTCAATGCTTAATCTATCAATGTTTACATTTGTATGCAGCAACTTACTCAATTCAGTCTGCGCCAAGTCCTTAACTTCATCTTGTACAGAAGGAACAAGCAATAACAGATATAGTAATACAAAAACCGTAACAAATGTCACAATTCCAAATACTACTATACTCCTAAATACTTTATATATATTATAAAATACTGCTTTCATAAAGATTACCACAAAGGTAAAAATAAAGAATCAATTCTCAATCATATTAAGAATTGATTCTTTACTAATCGGTAATATTTACCATTGCTTTTTTATTTTTCACACAATTTGTCACATTCTTCAATCCACAACGCCATTGATGCGTCACTCGGCATACTCCAATAGCCTCTTGGAGACAAACTAACGGTTCCAATACCTGGACCATCAGGCAAGCATGAACGCTTGAATTGCTGCTGGAAGAACCTTCTCACAAATGTTCTAAGCCATTTTTTTACGGTTTCAGGTTCATATTCCCCTTCAAATGCACTTATGGCTAAATTATATATTTTACGCGGAGAAAATCCAAATCTTATAAAATAATACAAAAAGAAATCATGCAGCTCATATGGGCCTACAAGATCCTCGGTCTTTTGTTTTATGTTGCCTAGCTCATCAGCAGGCACCAATTCCGGACTAATTGGAGTATCTACTATATCCAGTAATATTTTTTTCGTGTTCTCATCGGAATTAAGTGCAAACCATCTTACTAAATGCTGGACTAAAGTCTTTGGCACACCAGCATTTACGCCATACATGGACATATGATCTCCATTATAAGTAGCCCAACCAAGAGCCAATTCAGACAAATCTCCTGTCCCAACAACCAATCCATTACATTTATTTGAATAATCCATTAGAATTTGTGTCCTTTCACGAGCCTGACTATTCTCATAGGTTACATCATGCACTTTAATGTCATGATCAATATCAACAAAGTGCTGTTCCACCGATTTCTTTATTGAGATTTCTTTTTGATCCACATTAAGTTGCCTCATCAAATCCAAAGCATTCATATAGGTTCTATCTGTAGTCCCGAATCCTGGCATCGTTATAGCTTTTATGCCCTTCACATCATAACCCATTCTATTGAATGCACTATGACAGACCAATAATGCTAATGTCGAATCCAATCCTCCAGAAACACCGATAACAACATTCTTTATACCTGTAAATTTCAATCGCTTTATTAATGCTTCAACTTGAATATTAACAACTTCCTCGCATCGGTTTTGCAACTCAGCATCATTTGATGGAATAAAGGGATTCCTTCTGATGCTCCTTAATAACGACACATCTCCTCCATGAAGCAATTCAACACCACAAACAGGAATCTCTTTATATGTTTTCTTAATATCGCTTGCTAAATCATTTATAAAATCCAGCATTCTGCGATTATTATTCAATAATTCTATATCAATATCGCGAATTTCAATCATTCCATTATGACCATAACGCGCTGCTTCCCCTAAGACCTTACCATTTTCAACAATTAAAGCACAACCTACATAAGCAGTGTCGGTAGTAGACTCCCCAGAGCCACTTGACGACACCACATAAGCAGATGAACACTTCGACGAATGGACTTCAATCAGTGACTTTAAATAATTGTATCCACCTACGGTTTCATCTCTAGCAGACAAATTCAAAATCACATTTGCCCCATTCAAAGAGGCATAGGTGCTTGGTGGTACTGGCGTCAGCAAATCATGACCAATTTCTATGCAAAATTTCACAGCACCTTGTTCAAATAACAGATCTGACCCAAATGGAACCTCAAAATCGCCTATTTTAACAAATTCATTACTATTTATAATTGAAGATGCAAACCATCTCTTCTCATTTACACCTCTACCACTTGGGACATAAGTCTTAGGCACAACACCTATAAAACAGCCATGCAGCATTACTACAGCACAATTATAGCATTTACCGTTGTTTCTCAACGGCGCACCTACGATAACCACACAGTCCAGTTCTTTAGTCCTTTCCTTTATATATACTAACGACTTCTCCGCATTATCTAACAGCAACGACTGATTAAATAAATCTCCACATGTATACGAAGTAAGGCTTAGTTCGGGAAACAAAATAATTTTTGCTCCTTGTTCTGCCGCTACAAAACATTGATCAATAATATTGTTCGTATTAAAATCACAATCAGCCACATTTACATGTGGAACGACAGTTGCTACACGCAAAAAACTTAAATCCATATCATATAAATTTATTCATTCAAAAATAACAATATATGATTTAACACACAACTTTTATTTCAAGAAAACAGATATTTTCTAATTTTTCATATAATACTTCAAATCAATTTATACAAAAATATTACAATTTTATCACATCACACCATAATATTCAGGTGTTTCGACAAAAAACATTGAATTTATTTGGCAATTTAATGCAAAAAAGCTAAGTTTGTGAATAATATTTAACATTAACTGTTGTGTTTAAGCATCAAAGAATAACGCTTCTAACTATATTAATGATTTCGATTGGCATCTCGGGCTTTGCCAATCAGCATGTTATTTTAAGAATTAATGATTCATACGCACCATTTGAATACACTAATAATGACGGCAAGCCAATTGGTTTTACCACAGAAGTGTTTAAAGCAATAAATGCTATTAACCATTTTGATTACCATATGGTTCCCGACAAAAGAATCTTTAATTTTTATTCAACAGTACTAGATAGTACTGAATTGGCGACTTCAATGGATTCAATTCCCAAAGACAGCAAATTCATTTCATCGGACCCATTTGGATATATTGATAATGATATCGTTACTCGCGTTTATTCCGGCATTGAAAGTCTAGAAGATTTGAATGGTAAGCATGTCCTCATAGTAAAAGATTCACCTTTAATTATACAATTTCAGCAAAGGAAACTCAACATAAAATTTGCATATATTAAAAGCGTGCCAGACGGATTAAGACTTCTGTCGTCTGGAAAATATGATGCAATGATTACAAGCAATGATGCAGCATATTATTACATCAAGAGATTAGAGTTGTCGAATTTGTCAGTAAAAACACTTTTATGCCAGCCGCTTGCAATCAGATTTGTAATGATAAATTCTCCTAAGAACAAGAAAATTATCGAAAAAATAAATTCCTCATTAAAGGTTATTCGTTCAAACGGTACTTATGATTCTATCTACTCTAGGAGATTTTTCCCTGAGAATCGCGATTCCATCAGCAAATTTGAATTGTGGATTATCATAATATGTTCAATATTTTTTATGGTTTTAATCATATATATATTATACATACACTGGATATATCAAGCTGCAAATAGAAAATCGAAGAAAAAACAAATTGACCCGTCATCATTTGAGACATACATAAAAAACATTTATGAATCAGTACCTACAGCAGTGGTTTTTTATGACATATCTGGTCAAATACAATTTATCAATTCAGCAGCTGAGGAGCTTATGAACCACAACAAGCTAGTTACGCCTCATTTAGGAGAGCATACCTTGTTTGATTATTCCATTCTTAGTTCAGACATGATTGAAGATCTTCAATACAATAAGCCTATACAACTTATCTATGACCTCATTAATCATGAAAATTTATTTAATTATTTAGGAGATTATCCTCTTCCACATAATAGAATTTTCAATATACACATTGTACCTGCATGTAATTATAATTCCCCAATACATGGATATTTTGCATACATATATGATATCACCGATTTACGGAATGCTAATTATGAGGATCTAAAACATATTACTACGCTTTCTCAAATATCGGACAACAAACTACTGGAAATCAGCTATTATGATGCGTTTGACGATAAATTCTATTACATTGCAGATAACGAAATCAAGAGCATGGGCATGACATATGAACAGATTTTACCATATATCCACCCTCTATCCCGTTCTATCTTTATTGATGAATTCCTATCTATTCTTAATGGAGAAAAGCGGCGTGCTAGATTTTCAATAAACAGAATGATTAGAAAAGATAGCGAGTATTATCCATGTGATTTGATTCTAAACGCCATTCGATATGACAGTAACACAATCATTGGCATTTCACTGTTAGTCATGCCAACAGCAGAAAACCATCCTATTTTTTCTAAGAATAAAGAGTTGGAAGATAAACTTCAACTATTAATTTCGTCTAGCAAGTATCAATTCGTTGAATATAATCCCGCTGATGATATAGTCTCTATTAAGACAAATTCAGGGACAAAAAAAGTAATGAGCATTGAAGATATTCTGGAACATACCCATCAAGATGATATCCACAAAATAAAAGACGCATTACAAGAAATAAAAAATAAAAGCATAAATAAATCCTATCTAGTAATTAGATTTTCACCTGATAAATCCAAAGCGTATAATTACTATGAGCTGTACTTACGCGTTATGCAGGGAGATAGTTCTGGCATTAAAGTTATCGGAGTATATCATAACATCACAGAACAATTCATGCTCATACGCGAGTTTGAAGAATTCAAGGAATTTGCAACACTTGCATGCGAGAACAACAATATTTGGTTCACTGAATATTACACAGAAGAACAAGACAACACATTGTTTCCTATTCAGATAACATCAAAGTATGGTATCGATGACAGTAATATTACCAGACATCTAGACAATGAATCCATTGAAGCATTTAATAATTATATTGCACAATTGAATAACGGGCAAGAACATATTAATGATTTGACATTAAACATAACTGCACCAATAACAAAGGAGAATATATCGCTTGATATTAATCTTACTCCTGTAAAGAACGAAATCAATGGTACTGTTTATAAATACTTAGGTTATATAAAAGTTTTAACATCACGATAACAAATTAATTTTATATAAATGGATAAAAACACTGCAAATAATCCACTTGTTAGCATTATTGTACCTGTTTACAATACCCATAAATATATAAAGAAATGTGCGATTTCACTATTTGAACAAACATACGACAGAATTGAATACATATTTGTCAACGACAAATCTACAGATTGCAGTTATACCAACTTACTAGAAGCTGTTTCAAAAAATCAGCATCGTATATGCAGAATAATTGATAACGAGAAAAACTTGGGTTCTTCATCATCTAGAAATATTGGTGTAACAAAAGCCAAAGGAGACTTTATTTGCTTCTGCGACAGCGATGACTGGGTCGAGCCAACCATGATTGAAGAAATGGTTAACAAAGCTCTAGCCGAAAATGCTGATGTGGTGGTAACTCCATTCTATACAAACACCTTCTATGAAGAAAAGAAAGTATTATTCTCCAATGACGAAGATATTTCTGACTTGAATAACATTCCCATTAGCTTCCATTATTTTTCGCTATGCAATAAACTGATAAGATCCAAATTCCTAAAAGACAACACTTCTATCGATGGAATAGATTGTTGGGAAGATCTATCTATTACTTCAAGAATTTATGCTCTTCAAGTTAAAGTTGTTTTACTAAATAAACCATTCTATCATTATCGTAAATACGAATATCATTCCTTAACTTCATCTTCACATGAGCGTCAATTAGAAGACAGGCTAATCTACGCTAATTATTTAACTCAATGGTTTGAAGAACGGAAACTTACCGAAAGGTATGCGCAATTTTTGAATCATCTTAAATTCATGTCAAAAATTAAGATGCTACGCACTTCACCAAGACAATTCAAACGATGGAAAAACACATTCCCTGAATCAAACAAGTATATCATGACTTATCAAGATATCCCATTAAAATATCGGATATTATTCTATTTAGCTGATAAACTCATTTTAAAATAAGACATTAACACAAAAAAATAGTCCTCAAGAAAATCTTGAGGACTGCAAGCTGTGAGTTAGGTTTATATACTATTTACCACCTTTTTCGTAGTAAAGAGTGCGTGATGGTTGATCGCAAACCTCAGTTGGACCAAAATATTGGATAGGTCCAGGATATGTGTAGCAAGTATTTTCTGCCCACTCTTCACGATGGTTTGCGAAATATTTAAATGGCTTGCCTTCAAGATCAACAAGAGCCTTTTGTATAACCGGCTTCATTTCTCCATGACGGCGTTCCATATTCATCATCATTGTAATAGGTATACCACCTGCGATCCATTGAACTGATGGACAAGTCAAATTGCGAACAGATGACATATAACCTGTTGCACCACACTTAATCAATTGCGCAGCATTGTATCCCAAAGCATAGCAATAGTCCGCATCAAAGTTTGAAGGATCTGCACAACGGCCTTCATATCCGAAGAAGTGGTGCTGTGCAGCGAACTTGCCAACAAATTCGCCTGCTTCTGCCATTTCCTTCAAACGCTTGCCAACCATTTCGCTCAACAACTTCTCTGTTTCAATTAGAGAAACTTGTACATTACCGTGAGGGTCACGGTCAAGAGTTAGCTGACGAGCTACACCTTCAGGAAGACTTGCATAAGTTTCAGCATTTTCTGAGCTCAAGTTTGCCAATATAAATTCGCGTTGCAATGCAGGAGTCTTTTCTGCGAAATCTGGAGTCTTAGCCAACAAATCATTCAATTCGGCAATAAGAGCTTTCATTGCTGGAACGAATTCAACTAGACCTTCAGGAATCAATACTATACCAAAGTTGTTTCCATTTTCAGCACGCTTTGCAACGACCTTTGCTATATCATTTACAATTTCCTTCAAAGTCATCTTCTTAGCTTCAACTTCTTCAGAAATGATACAATAGTTAGGTTGAGTTTGCAATGCACATTCAAGAGCAATGTGAGAAGCTGAGCGTCCCATCAACTTAATAAAGTGCCAGTATTTCTTTGCAGAATTACAGTCGCGTTCAATATTACCAATTACTTCAGAATAAACTTTTGTTGCAGTGTCAAAACCAAAAGATGTTTCAATCATTTCGTTCTTCAAGTCACCGTCGAGTGTTTTTTGACAACCGAATACTTTTACACCAGAAATCTTTGCCTTAAAATATTAAGCAAG
>JAFOXR010000023.1 GCA_017391675.1 Muribaculaceae bacterium | reverse complement strand
CGGTTGTGAGGGCAACGATACCGTATATAATGTAAAAGGCCGAATACAGCATCTTGGCAAGAATGCCATGAAGCTTATTCCTGTGAACGGCGATCCGGAAATGTTCTTCAAGCAGGTGAACGACTCAACGCTTCGTCTTGTAAGCGACCAACTGGAAGAAGCCGAAAGCGGAATAAACTACGACCTCAAAAAGAAATAAATTAAAAGTCAAATAAAGGTGATATGAAAAAAAGAGGGATTTTGCTGATAGCAACTATTATTGTTGCATTCATGGGTTATACGCAGGAATTATATGTGCTAAATTCACAATCACAACTGGAACCACTTATACAAGCTGTGACTGCAGGTACAAAAATTAAAGGAAGTGCATTATTGTCTGTGTATGGAGGAAAAATGAAGACAGCAATAATTATAGATGGAAAATCTGCTGAATTGTCATTACCTCTTGGCGCGACTTATTTTTATATTCATGCACCAAAGAATTTTAATGTTAAGACATGGAAATTAGCAAAAGTAGATTCAAAGAAAAAGAATCGTGAACTAGTATATTCAAAGACTGGTGCATTCTCAGGTGTGGAATCTGATATAGACGAAATAGAATTGTCTGTGGAGAAGCTGTCTAGTACTACATATTTAGTGAAACCGAAAGATACTTTGCCGAAGGGTGAATATGCTTTTTTTAGAATGGATATGGGCATTCCGACGCAAATTTATGATTTTAGAGTAGATCCGTCATTGTCTCCGATGTTGCAAATTCCTGATAAAATAGATGTTTTAGCTGAGTTAGATGGAGAAGGAGAAACTGAAATAGAACAAAAAGAAAATAATCGGAATTCGTTAGTGCGAAGTACTGCAGTTGTACTAAGTGATGTAGATAAGGATATCCCATTAACTAATAAAGTGGCGGAAAATACTTTTGCTTTAATTATTTCCAATGAGAATTATAAACAGGTTGAAGATGTTCCTTTTGCAATAAATGATGGTAGAGTTTTTAAACAATATCTGCAAATGTCAATAGGAGTCCCTGAAAAACATATAACATATCTAGAGAATGCATCTTTGAATGATATTAAATTTGGAATGAATCGTTTGTCGGAAATTTGTGAAGCATATGATGGCGACGTGAAAGTTATTGTTCACTATTCAGGTCATGGAATACCAAGTGAAAATACAATGGAAGGATATCTGCTTCCTGTCGATGGATATGGGTCAGATGTGACGACAGCATTAAAGGTGAGTGAGTTTTATAAGCAATTGGCAGATATGAAGACAAAAGGTGTAACTGTATTTCTTGATGCGTGCTTTAGTGGAGCTCAAAAGAGTGGTGAAATGCTGATGTCGGCTCGAGGTGTAGCGATAAAGGTAAGAGACGAAATGCCAATGGGTAATTTAATCGTGATATCGGCAGCACAAGGAGATCAAACAGCATATCCTTATACCGAAAAACAACATGGATTGATGACTTATTTCTTGCTTAAAAAACTTCAAGAGTCAAAAGGTGATGTTACCTTGGGCGATTTAAGTGATTATATAACAAAAAATGTTAAGAGGATATCTATTGTCGAACAAGGAAAGTCTCAAGTTCCATCTGTGTCATACGATGCTTCTAATGTTAACTGGAGAAAATTGAAATTGCGATAAATTAAGTATGTTTAAACAAGAGGACTGTTGTTTACGGTCCTCTTGTTATTTAAGCAGGAATAGCAGCGGAATGTGAAGCCGCTTTTCCCAAGAGTCTTCGTCGTGGGCGTGTCCAGGGAAGAATTGTGATTCGTAATGAGTGCTGTTCCAGCCTTTATCGGAGAAAATACTGTCAATGAGCGGCTGGAACGGAATGTAGAATTCGTCAATAGTCTTGTCGCCAATGTCCATGTATATAAGTCGGCTATTAGTTTCAGGCAAATTGTCTGTTAAGTAGTCACGCAAGGCTTTTGCCCAGATAGGAGCTTCTTCCTTGCTTCCGTTAAGCACCATAGGCGAGTGTGTGGAGATGCAGCCTGCTCCGCCGAATACTTCGGGATATTCGCATATCGCGTATAGCGAGATGAGCCCGCCCATGCTGGAACCCATGACGAATGTGTTTGACGCATCGGTGAGGGTAGAGTATTTCTTGTCGATGAACGGTTTCAGTTCATGAACAAGGAACATGAGATACTTATCGGCGATAAACTCGTCAAGATTGTATTTTGCCAGCAAGGTGTCGCCTTCTGGGATATAGTTGAGGGCTTTGCGTGGCATATAGTCAAAAAGTCGTCCCTGCGGGTGGTTGTCAATGCCCACAACAATGAACGGGCGCGTTTTCTGCTCATTCTGCAATGCCGCTGCCACGCTGTCAACATTCCATGATTGCTTGTTCCACGAGGTAGTCTTGTCAAATAGCATTTGTCCGTCGTGCATGTACAGCACGGCATATTTGCGTGCAGGCGTATAGTCTTCAGGCAGCCACACATTGATATCTCTGCTGTGGAAGTGCTTGGACTTGAAATTGTGATATGTGTCGAGAGTGCCGAAGTCGGCTTTCTGTTGGGCTTGAATAGATGAGCCGATGCTCGCAAGAGCAAAAAGAGCAATTAACAGGATTCTGTTCATTTGATATTGAAATTTTAAGCGGTTTGTCAATTTATTGCGGTAAAGATATTCAATTTATCCGAAACCTTCATTGCAGATGCAACTAATTTTATGCCGAACTAAGAGTTTTCGTTATCTTTGCGTGCAAATAAAAAATGTTGACATCATGAAGAAAATAAAGATAGGCCTGCTGGGCCGGATTGTAATAGCTATAGCACTCGGTATTCTGTTTGGAAATTTCTTGCCTACAGTTGTGGTGAGGATTTTCGAGACATTCAACGGCATCTTCAGTGAATTCTTGGGATTCATAATCCCGCTGATAATACTCGGATTAGTGGCTCCTGCTATTGCCGAAATTGGCGCAAAGGCAGGAAAAATGCTGGTAGTTACCGCTCTGATAGCGTATGGTGCAACCCTATTCTCAGGCTTTTTATCCTATTTTACCGGAGTTACGCTTTTCCCCTCAATGATAGACTCGGGCGCATCTTTAGAGCAGATAAACAGCTCGCATAATGTGTCGCCGTTCTTCTCCGTTAATATCCCGCCAGTGATGGAAGTAATGACATCGCTAATTCTGGCGTTCATTTTTGGGCTAGGTATAGCGCATTTGAAGGGCGTTGCGCTTAAGAATGTTTTTGAAGAGTTTAAAGATATCGTGGTAAAAACTATTCAAACAGTAATTTTGCCGTTGTTGCCTATATATATATTCGGTATATTCTTGAATATGACTCACTCAGGACAAGTAATGAATGTGCTGTCGGTATTCATAAAGATAATAGGAGTGATATTTGTTCTTCACATATTGTTGCTAGTGCTGCAGTATTCATTTGCTGCATTGATTGCCCGCAACAACCCATTCAAGGCGCTTATGACTATGATGCCTGCCTATTTTACCGCGTTGGGTACACAGTCATCGGCCGCAACAATACCTGTAACGCTGAAACAGAGCGTAAAAACAGGCGTGCGTGAGGATATAGCAGGCTTTGTGATACCATTATGTGCCACCATACATCTGTCGGGCAGTACATTGAAGATTGTAGCCTGCGCATTGGCATTGATGATAATGCAGGGAATGCCATTTGACTTCCCGATGTTTGCGGGTTTCATTTTCATGCTTGGCATCACAATGGTAGCGGCTCCAGGTGTTCCGGGAGGAGCGATTATGGCTAGCTTGGGCATACTGCAGTCCATGCTCGGATTCGGCGAGAGCGAACAGGCATTGATGATAGCCCTATACATTGCAATGGACAGTTTCGGTACAGCCTGCAATGTTACTGGCGACGGTTCAATAGCTTTGATAATCAACAGAATTTATGGCAAAAAAAATAAATAAAAACATTATGGCAAATACAATAGTAGATGTTAAAGGAAAAGAAAAGATGAGAGGGCATTTAGCTCTATTGTTTGCAAATACTGCTTGGGGACTAATGGCCCCAATCTCTAAAGGATTATTGAATTTGGGCGTAATATCGCCGCTTGCGCTATCGGGAGTGCGCATCATGGGAGGCGCATTGCTTTTTTGGCTAGTGAGCGCGCTTACCCCCGACAGCGTGATAAAGAAAGAGCGGATTGAACCTGGTGACTACATAAAGATATTCTTTGCCGGGCTGCTGGTGATAGCGGCTAATCAGATACTGGTAGTTCAGGGCATGAGTTATACAAGTCCCGTAGATGCTGCTGTCGTGTGCAGCACCACTCCTATCTTCACTTTGATATTGGCAACGATAATACTGAAGGAGCGTCTCACCTCGTTCCGTATGGGCGGAGTGGCGCTAGGATTTGCTGCAGTAGTAGTATTCTCGCTATGGGGCGAGGCCGATGTGACGATGAATGTAACCAATCCCGTGCTAGGCAATGCATTGTGTATAATAGCTCAGATGTGCGGGGCTACTTATCTTGTAATCTTCGGCAAACTGATAAGCAAGTATTCTCCATTCACGATGATGAAATGGATGATGCTCATGTCGGCAGTAGTAGTGCTTCCGTTCACGATAGGCGATATCATTAATATTGACTGGGCAGCATTCCCAGTGGAGGGCGCGTTGGAACTGGCATATATAGTTGTTCTTGGCTCATGTCTATGTTACCTGATGATTCCTTATGCTCAGCGCCGCTTGAAACCTACAGTAATTGCCATGTATAATTACTTGCAGCCAGTAGTAGCCACATTGGTATCGGTAATTATAGGTATGGTAGTGCTTGATGTCGTTAAGGTGGGTTCGGCACTGCTTATCTTCCTAGCCGTATGGATGGTGAGCAAAGAAAAAAAATGAAAGAGCAATGCATAAGGTTGTTTCGTATATATTAGTAGCTTTTTATATTAGCTGGGTGCTGTCGCTCGGTTGATGTCCGTCTGGCAAGGGTGAATGCTCTTGCCGAGGAGAACCTTGCCGATAGCGCAACGCATGGGCGACCACAACCGGGTGCAGTCGTTCCTCACGGGACACCGACTAAGCACAGTGAAGAACGCCGACAATATTATAGTGCTTGAAGGTGGCAGAGTGGCAGAAACCGGCAATCATGAGTCACTCATCGCGCAACGGGGTGCATACTTCAACCTTGTGAGAAATCAACTTGAGCTTGGGCAATGATTCCGTTTTGCTAGTGTTTCTTTTTGCTTGAGCCTAAGGCGATGGCAATGGTGATGAGGCAGGTGATGGCTTCGCCGGCAGGTACTGCAAGCCAAATGCCATTTATGCCCAAGATTATCGGCATGATCCAGAATGCAAGTCCTAGGAAGATGAATCCGCGCATAAGCGTGATGAGCATGGCGATGTTGCTTCGTTCAATGCTCTGGAAATGCGTAATGGCTATGATGTTGATTGCGCAAGGAATAAACCCTAAAGCATAGAGAGGGAACCCTGCGGTGGCTATTGCATGCGCAGGCGATTCGGCCGATACGAACATAGAAGATATTCCGTGACTATAAATAAAGGTAATGCCCGAAATCAGCACGCTGCATAGTATGGCGGCAGTGAGTGCCAGGCGTGTGGCAGAGGATATGCGTTTCTTGTCGCCTATGCCGTGGTTGTAGCTTATTATGGGTTGAGCCGATTGGGCTATAGCGCTGTCGAGCATGAATATGATAGGGAAGAAATAGCATGAAATGCTGAATGCTGCAACTCCGTCTTTACCCAGATACTTCATGAATACGATGTTCCCTACAAGCATCATGAAACTGAGGGCTAGTTCTCCGAGGAATGAGGGAAATCCTAATGTGCACACTCGTTTGAGGGCATGTGTAATTGCTATCCCTGTGCGTGCAGAAGAGATTGTGCAGAAATGCAGTTTCCTGTTTTTATTGGACAGGTAGACGGCTGTCATGGCTGCTCCCACAAGAGAGCCTATGCTTGTAGCGATAGCAGCTCCCATTATGCCAAACTGCAACGGGAATATGAACAGGTAGTCAAGAACCAGATTTATGACTGCTGCTGTGATAGAGCATATCATTGCAAACTTAGGCGCGCCATTAAGTCTCACGAAAAAGCTTCCCGACACAAGGAACGCGTTGCTGGCCGAGAAAGGAATGAATCCTAGCAGATATAGCTTGGCTAGAGGCATCAGCTCTTCGGAGCAGCCGAGCAGGCGTAGTGATGTGTGCGGAAACACTAGAATCAGTGCTGAGCAAATGAGCAGAAACAGTGTGGAAATGATAAGCGATATCGACATGTAGACGCGCGCTTTCTTTTCCTGACCTTGTGACAGACTTATAGATGCGATGATAGAACCACCCATGCCGAACATGAGCGCGGTGCCTGTGGCAAAGGTCCATGCAGGCGCAACGATGTTCACTGCTGCCAGTGCATCGCTCCCTAGGCCATGCCCCACGAAAATGCCGTCGGTGATGATGAGCAGAACCGAAAACATCATTCCTGCTACAGTTGGGAAAAACAGTTTGCCGAACAGCTTTCCTATGGATTCCTGGCCATAATCTATGCTAGTGTTGCTCATAAATTACAATTAACACTTTTGATTCAATGAACACTGAATTGGGAAATTGAGTTTGCTTGAACCGGTTAAATGTTTATCTTCGGTTGAAACCATTGGTTCTGTTGCGTGTATCGTTGTACTTGTTGCCTGTGTAGGAGTTCATGTTGTTGAAGTTGGTGCCGAATTCCTCTTCCTCCTCTTCTTCATCTTCGGGCTTAGTCTGTTCCCTGTAGTTCTTCGGCTTGTTCTTCTTTATAGCCATAGGCTTTTGCACATCGATAGGCAGTTCATAGATGTCCCAAGTCTCCTCTATGTCCCAGTTTTGCTTTAGGTTGAGCTTCTTAGAGAAATAGTATACTTCTTCGGGCTGCAAGTGCTGGCTGTAGTTACCGGTATCCCACTTGCCGTTACCGTTGGCGTCAAGCACTATGCGTGCGTAGTATTCGCCAGGATTGATGTTGAACAGGTCGGCCATACCGTTCTCTACCGGAGCCGTGCGCACTACCTTGTCCGATTTGTCAAGCAGTTCCACGAAAGCGCTGTCGGTGACATTCACCTTAAAGAACAGGTTGGAGTATTCTTCCAGTTCCTTTACCTTAAATTCCTGTGAAATGGTGCCGTTGTAAAGCCCGTATATTCCGGTAATCGCTAGGGAGTCGATTGTTATTCCGTAGGTGCCTCCAGGTTCCCAGTCATATTCTACCTTATAGTTGAGAATGCTGGAAGCCGAATCGCGTTTCAGCTCCACGATACCCCTGTCTTCCCAAATGGTATCAATCTTTTGCTTAAGATGTATCATGGCAGGATTAATAGAGTCGATAGGCTCTTCCGACTTGAATCTGAAAGGAGCATACACATCTATTGTACCCGAACTGGCTGCAGCGAACTTGAGTAGCTGAATTTGTGGGATAGAGTCAAGCGAATCCTTTCCTTCCTCTTCTTTCTTTTTCTCCACCTTCTTGTTGCCTTTTTTCTTCATTTTCTTGAGGTTGAAGTAGATGGTGTCGTTTGTGAAAGTGCGCATGTCGTTAGTGTCGGTGTGCAGATATCGCATGTTCACCCTTATCGAGTCCGACTTTATGAGCATAGTATCGGTAATCCAGTAGTTCAGCGTGTCGTTGTGCTGCGAGTTGTCAAGGATATACCATTTCTTCGAGTTGTCAAAGCCCTCAGGTTTCAGCACTTCCAGTGTGGGAAGCGAATCGCTGGGCGCCGAGAACAGGACATTGAATCGTCTGTCGCTTGTGCGTTCATTATTGACAAGGTATAGCGACTTGTAGTCCTCGTTGAACGACGATAGCAGAATGTCGTTTGGCAGGAACAGGCTGTGTGTAGCCTTATATATAGTGTCGGTCACCATTTGAGAAGTGAAGACGGTGTCCATAGTCTCTATTTCGGTAACCGAGGGCACGATTATTTCTTCAAGGAAAGCCAAGTCCTCGCTGCGCGCAAACTTGTAGTTGCGGTCGGCGTCGTTAAGCGCGAAAATGTGGTATCGGCCTGGCTTGATGTTGCGAATGGTGAACTGTCCGAGCTCGTTGGTGCGGGCGATGCGTTCAAGCGGCAGCTTGGAGAATGCCGAATCGTCAAGGCAAGAATGAACTCCCACAAAGAATTCCTTTTGCGGTTCAAGGTCTCTTGCGTTGAGCACGATACCCGAAATCTGCAGCGTGTCTATAGTGTCGCCTGTGGCAAATGCAAATGAAAACCCTTGTAGCGGGTTGTTCTCGTTGTTGTCCTGAATAGCGTCGCTGAAGTCGATAGAATAGGTCGTGTTTGGGATAAGCGTGTCCCTCAGCTCAATGTTGATTCTCTTTCCGTTGGCTCTGATGCTCGGATTCTCTTTCTGGGCTGGAGATACCACAACCTTTGTAGACTGGTCCTTAAGTACAATGTATTCATTGAAGTGCAGCACGATACTCTGGTTCTTGACATTTGTAGAGTTTGGAGCAGGATTGCTGCCAGTGAATACAGGCGGGTCTATGTCTTTGTTTCCTCCTGTAGGGCGTCCGATACTGGCGCACGAGTACAGCAGTGCCGCAATAAGTATAGTCAGTACTATATATGAAGTTTTTTCCAGTTTCACGAGTATAAAATGTTTATTGTATCATTCCTTTATTTAAATCGCTATAAGGAGTTATATACGATTCGGCAAAGTTAATTAAAAATGATGATTTTGTCTTGTTTTATACCTTACTAAATAAAAAATATGTAGTTAAAAGGTGGAAAAGCGGTGTTAATTTTTTTTCACTTGAATATTTTGATGTATATTTGCAAGCTGTAAACTATATTAGAATAATTTTATAACAAAATAACTAACAAAAACAACACATGCAAAGTAAAGGATTTATCAGAGTATTGGCTATTGCTTTAGTACTTGTGTGTGCGTTCTATTTGTCATTCTCATTCGTGACAAAGCACTATGAAGGTGTTGCGGCAGAATATGCAAAGGCAAAGGCGCAAACTGAAGATGTGTCTAACGACGCATACAAGACTTACTACAAGCAGTATGTAGACTCGCTTGCAAAAGAAAAGGTGTATCTAGGATACTACACTTTCCAGCAAGCAAGAGAAATGGAAGTGGGTCTAGGTCTAGACCTTAAGGGTGGTATGAATGTGACTCTTCAAATCTCGGTTCCCGACATTTTGAGAGCATTGTCAAACGAAAACCCTGATCCAAAGTTTAACGAAGCGTTACAAATCGCTGAAAAACAACAAAAGAACAGCGCAGAAAAGGATTTTGTAACAGTTTTCTGCCGTGAGTACAATAAGTTGGCTCCAGAAGGAAACCTATATCAAATCTTCCGTGGCGTAGAAAAGCTACAAGCTGGTGCATCTAATGCAGAAGTGGAAAGCGTACTTAAGGAAGAAGTTGATGCAATGGTTGACAACTCTTACAATGTGCTTCGCACTCGTATCGACCGTTTCGGTGTGGTTTCTCCAAATATCCAGAAACTTGAAAGCACTGGCCGTATCTTGCTAGAACTTCCTGGCGTGAAGGAACCAGAACGCGTTATCAAGCTTCTTAAGGGTACTGCAAACTTGGAATTCTATGAAACTTATACAATCAATGACTTGCAAAACGCATTGAGCGCATTGAGCAATGCAACTGCAGCTCCTGCTGACACTGCTTCTAATGACAGCGTACAAAAGGCTGCTCCAAAGAACCTTGCTCAAATGCTATGGAGCGCTCAAGGTCGTGGCGGCGCTTCTATCGGTCTAGTAAATGTGAGCGATACTGCTGCAGTAAACGCAATCATGAATTCTCCAGAAGCAGCTCGTTTGCTTCCTACAAACTTGAAGGCTCGCTGGGGTGTTAAGTCTCTTGACGATAGAGGTCAATACTTCGAACTAGTAGCATTGAAGACTGTACAAGGCAAGCCAGTATTGACTGGTGATGTTGTGACAGATGCAACTAGCGAATTTGACAATATGCAAGGTAATGTTGTGTCAATGACAATGAACGATGAAGGTGCTCGTCAATGGGCTCGCGTTACACAACAGAACTTGAACAAGGCAATCGCAATCGTTCTTGATGACCAAGTATATTCTTATCCTAATGTGAACAGCGTGATTGAAGGCGGTCGCTCACAAATCACAGGTGATTTCACAGTGGAAGAAGCAAAGGACTTGGCTAATGTGTTGAAGAGCGGTAAGATGGTTGCTCGCGTTAATGTAGAAAGCTTGAGCGTTATCGGTCCATCTCTAGGACAAGAAGCTATCGAAGCAGGATTCATTTCATTTATCGTAGCGCTAGTGCTATTGATGGTGTTCATGGTAGCAACCTATGGTTGGGTTCCTGGTTTGATCGCAAACTTAGGTTTGATTCTTAACTTGTTCTTTACTCTAGGTATTCTTGCATCAATTCAGGCAGTGCTTACATTGCCAGGTATCGCCGGTATCGTATTGTCAATGGGTATGGCAGTCGATGCTAATGTGCTTATCTTCGAGCGTTCTAAGGAAGAACTTCGTGCAGGTAAGGGCTTGAAGGCTGCTGTTGCCGACGGTTATAGCAATGCTTTCTCTGCAATCTTCGACTCAAACTTGACTTCTATTATCACAGCATTGATCCTGTTGGTTAATGGTTCAGGTCCTATCAAGGGCTTCGCTACTACATTGATCATCGGTATCGTTTGCTCATTCTTCACAGCAGTATTCGTTACTCGTCTAGTAATGGAAGCTATTGTGAACAGCAAGAATGCTCCTAAGGTGACATTCAACACTAAGTTGACTCGCAACTTGATGCAGAATGTGAACTTCAACTTTATAGGTTCTCGTTCAAGGGTTTGGACTGTAGTAGCAATATTGGTTGTTGCTGTAGCTGTTCTTTTGGGAGTTCGCAAGCTAAGCCCGGGTATCGATTTCTCTGGAGGTCGCAACTATACAGTACAATTCGCTCAGCCAGTAAGCACTGAGGACTTGAAGGCACAATTGTCTCCATTGTTCCCTGATGCTAACTTGAGCGTGATCACTATTGATAACAATACTAAGGTTCGTATTTCTACAAACTACAAGATCGATTCTTCTGAAGATGGTGTAGATGAAGAAATCATGCAAAAGTTGTATGAAGGATTGAAGAGCGAACTTAACGGTATGAGTTATGAAGGATTTAGTGTAGCCGATGAAACTCAAGGTGTGATTTCAAACGAAAAGGTCGGTCCTAGCATCGCTAGCGACATGACTCGTGAAGCATGTTGGGCAGTGTTCTTCTCATTGTTGGCAATGGCTCTTTATATCTTGATCCGTTTCCGCAATATAGCATTCTCAGTAGGTGCACTTTGCGCAGTAGCATTCACTGCATTCTTGGTAATCGGTTTCTATGGCTTGTATGGAATGTTCCCATTCTCAATGGAAATTGACCAGAACTTCATTGCTGCTATCTTGACTGTAATCGGTTATCAGGTGAACGATACTGTGGTTGTGTTTGACCGCGTGCGTGAAACTCGCTCATTGTATCCTAAGCAAGATCCTATGGTGACATTCAACCATGCGTTGAACAGCACATTGGCTCGTACTACAATGACTTCTATAAGTACATTGCTAGTATTGGTTGTCATCTTCGTTCTTGGTGGAGAAACAATCCGCAGTTTCGTCTTCGCAATGTCACTTGGTGTTATCTTCGGTACATTGGCATCATTGTTCATTGCTGCTCCTGTAGCATACACAATGGCTGCTCGCCAAGCAAAGAAGGCTGAATCTAAATAAGATTTAATAATAAAGCTTCTATATATGTCGGGGAAAGATTGAGTCTTTCCCCGATTTTTTTTATAAGCTGTTGTTTAGGGTTTGCGGTGCTTTTGTTGCTGTGCAATGAATGAAAGAACGGAATACCTCTATTTTGAGAATGAAACGATTATATAATGACGAAAAAAGTTGCAATAGCAAGCTGTGCTATGCAACCTTTAATTGTTATGTTGAGATAATTAGAAGTTATAGATTACACCTAAAGAGAACTCGTTTGCAATTGCTAGTCCTATTGAAGTATTGTTTCCAGATAATCCAATGCTAACGAATGTGGCTCTTGCTTGGAGTTGTAGGTTGTCGTTAAGATTGACTAGGAAACCGGGTCTCAGCCCTATGCTAAACATGCTTTCGCTGTCCCCGTCTGAGATTAGGGTGTAATAAGGGAGTGCAGCATCAGCGAAAAAACTTACGGATTGAACATGTGCAAATATAGCTCTAGCATATGGTGCAAAACCTATGATGCCATAACCTCCGCGCTCATTGCTGTACCCTGCATCTATAGATGCTCCCACAGCCCATATTTGATTGAATTTATAGCCTAATTCGGGACATATAACAGCTGAAGTAGTAGCATATCTATCTACGGTGTTCACAGAAATACCAGCAGTTCCGCCTAGGTAGAATTGGGCATTTGCGCAAAAACTGACAAATGCGATGACAACAAATAAAAGTAATTTTTTCATAATGGTAAAAGTTTATAGTTAGTTATACAAATATAGTATAAATAGTTGAAAAAAAACTACTGTGTATAAAAAAGAAATCTATAGACTCATATGAGTTATAGATTTCCATAAATAGCTTCCTCTTTAGTACCTCCGTCGGGAATCGAACCCGAATCTAATCTTTAGGAGAGATTTGTTCTATCCATTGAACTACAAAGGCGTTGCTTGTGCCACAAAATTACAATATTTCCATGATTTAGGCAAATTGAGTGTGCGTTTTGGCATCAAAATTGCAATTTTGAATGTATTGTCGTGCGAATGTATTATCTTCGTAGCGTAATTGAGTAACACTCAATGTGAATTTAAATATTAATAATGTATTAACTATAAAAATCAATTGTTATGAAAAAGTCATTTATTGTAATTGCGGTAATCGTAGTGATAGTTGTAGCTCTTTTCGGTTGGGTGAAAGGAACTTATAACGGAATGGTAGAACAAGAAGAAAATGTGAGCAAAGCTTGGTCTCAGGTAGAAAATGTATATCAACGCCGTGCTGACCTCATTCCTAACCTGGTGAATACTGTGAAGGGATATGCCGCTCACGAAAAGGAAACACTGGAAGGCGTGCTTGCTGCTCGTGCTAAGGCTACACAGATGACAGTTAACCTAGACGATTTGAGCGAAGAAAACATAAAGAAGTATCAGGCTGCGCAAGGCGATTTGCAACAAGCTATGGGCCGACTTCTTATGCTTACCGAAAATTATCCTGACTTGAAGGCTAACGAGAACTTCCGTGACTTGCAGGCTCAGCTTGAAGGAACAGAAAACCGTATTACGGTTGAGCGTCAGAAGTTCAATGAAGCTGCAAAGGAATATAACACAAACATTCGCAAGTTCCCTAACAATATCTTTGCAGGAATGTTCGGTTTTGAAAAGAAGGGATACTTTGAAGCTCAGGAGGGTGCTGAAAAAGCTCCTGAAGTAAAGTTCTGATTCGCTATGGCTCTTGAATCATTTTTGGATAAAGACTCGCAACGCCGTGTGGTAGAAGCCATCGGCGTTGCCGAGAAAAACACTTCGGGCGAGGTGCGTGTGCATGTAGAGCCTACATGTAAATGCGGAAACCCCTATGAACGCGCAGTGGAAGTGTTTAACAAGCTGGAAATGTATAGGACTGAGGCGCGGAATGGCGTTTTGGTTTATGTGGCTTATAAGTCGCGCATGTTTGCTATTATCGGCGATGAAGGCATAAATGCCAAGGTGGGCTCAGGCTTCTGGGAGCAAGAAAAGGAACTGCTTTCGGGTTATCTGAAGTCGGGCCGTCAAGCCGATGGCTTGTGCGAGGTAGTGAAAATGGTAGGGGAACGCTTAGCGGAATATTTTCCTTATCAGAAAGATGATGTAAATGAATTGAGTGATGAAATATCTTATGAAGTTGAATAAGAGCGTTATGGTGTTGGTGTTGGCATTGCTGGGTATCGTGTCGTCCTCGGCGCAGATTCCAGAAAAGCCAAATCCACCGCGTCTTGTGAATGACTTGGCAGGGATTTTTACGCCGCAGCAAGTGGTGGAACTGGAAGATTCGCTTGCTAGGTTTTCAAAGAGAACCTCCAATCAGGTTACAGTTGTGACTGTGAACGACCTGGGCGGAATGGAAGCGTCGCAGTTTGCCTATGAGATAGGCGAGCAGTGGGGCGTGGGCGGCTCTAAGAACAATAATGGCGTTGTTATTCTTATAAAGCCAAAGAATGAAACTAAAGGGCAGGCGTTTATTGCCACTGGTTACGGTGTAGAAGGTGTGTTGCCCGATGCTTCTTGCAGCAAGATAATCAATAACGAGATGATACCGGCATTTAAGCAGAATGACTATTATGGCGGTGTTGAGCGCGCATTGAATATAATTCTGCCTGTTCTTGCAAAGGAATATTCAATAGAGGAATATGAGAATGATGATTTAGGCGGTGCGCTCGCAGGTTTTGCAGTAGCTGCTATAGGAATGATATTCGTATTCCTGTTGATATACCTTATAGATAAGGACAATAAGAACAATAACGGACGGAATGGCAATTCGGGGAACTTTGGCGGAGGCCGACGGGGTTCTGATGATGTAGCTGCTGCAATATTGCTTGGCAGCTTGCTGGGTGGCCGTTCTTCTGGAGGCTCTGGCGGTTCATTCGGTGGCGGAGGCTCGTTTGGAGGCTTTGGTGGATTCGGTGGCGGTTCGTTCGGTGGCGGAGGTGCTGGCGGAAGCTGGTAACGGGCTAGACGAACAGCTGCTTAAGGATATCGGGCGAACGCAAAGAACCTATCATGGAATTGTGCAGGCGATAATAAGAAAGCGCTATGTCCAGTATTTCGCCGCGTTGAGTGCGGTTGAACTTGAAAAGATGCAGATTCTGTGAAGTCATTCTTGACAGAAGCAATATGGCAGGCGCTTCTTTGGGGTGCAATGCGTGGCTGTGAATAGGCCGTTCTTGAGTGAATATGCCATTAGCCATATCAAACCAGTATCCCTCCTTGAAAGTATCAATGTCGGGCTGAATTCCCAGGAAAGCTCCCAGATTATACAGAAACCATATATGGAAATTGGCGATGCCAGTTTCCATATTGTTTAATAGGATAATTGATGCCTCAATGAAACGGAATAGGGGAATGTTTTCCTCGCTTTCTTGGATAGAGCGAGTGAGCAGTTCGCTTATGAACATGGCCACGGCATTCTTGAACGGATCGGAATACAGCCCTGCAAGGTTACAGGTGCTTCGGGCATCGCGAAAAGTGTGCAGGTCTCTGCCCGGGAGAATCTTTGCCTCAAACTCTATAACGGATAGCGGCATGAACATGGCATTGCGCAGCCGTGCGCCTTTTGTGGCGCCTTGTGGCAGCAGAAACGCCATTCTCCCACAGCGGTCGGTGAGAATGTGAACTATGGAATTCTTGTCGGAATACCGTAATACATGTAAAACTATGCCATTGAGTTTTTCGTGCATTGTTTCTTGTGGCTGATTGAGTCGTAATACACGCAAATATAGTGCAATATTCGCAATAAATGATGATGTTCGTAAATTAATTAGGGTGAAAAAATGGTAAAAAAAGACCTTTTTGAAAAAATGAGGTAAGAATATTTGGTAGATTCAAAAAAAGTGTCTAAATTTGCACTCGCTTTAGATAAGTAAGGCAGTTGGCCCCTTCGTCTATCGGTTAGGACGCAAGATTTTCATTCTTGAAAGAGGAGTTCGATTCTCCTAGGGGCTACAAAAATAAAAAAATGCACTTAAAGATTAAGTAATTAAAAATGGCAAATCACAAATCATCAATTAAGAGAATCCGCCAAACAGTGGCAAGAAGACTACATAACCGTTATTATGTAAAGACAGCTCGTACAGCAGTTCGTCGCTTCCGTGCATTGACTGATAAAGCTGAAGCAACAGAGAAGTATCCAAAGATTGCTTCTCTTCTAGATAAGATCGCTGGCAAGGGTTTGATTTCTAAGAACAAGGCATCAAACTTGAAGTCTAAGTTGGCTGCTCACATGAACAAGCTAGCTTAATAAAGCGACTGCTAAAGAAACAGGTTACTCTCGAATAGAGAATAATTGAAGGAGGCCCCTTCGTCTATCGGTTAGGACGCAAGATTTTCATTCTTGAAAGAGGAGTTCGATTCTCCTAGGGGCTACAAAGGCGTTAAGAATCTCTTAACGCCTTTTCTTGTGTGCACCTAAGTGTTATGATTAATTGCAAAATGCGGCATTAAGTGATTTAATTTGACCATTAAGCCTCATTTTCTAAATAAATATTAGGTGTCGGGAGAATTATTTTAATTCTACATAGGATAATCATTTCTTTATTGTATCTTTGCTAGTAGTAATTAAATTATAAAAACGAAATTGATATGAAGAAACAGATATCTACAGCAAAAGCGCCTGCGGCGATAGGTCCTTACAGTCAGGCAATAGAAGCGAATGGAATGGTTTTTGTGTCAGGGCAATTGCCAGTGAATCCCGAAACCGGTGAGTTTGCCGAAGGTGGAATAAAGGAATTGACACGCCAATCGCTTACTAATATGAAGAATATCCTGGCAGAAGCAGGCTTGGGAATGGAGAATGTTGTGAAAACAACAGTGTTCCTTGCCGATATGGCCGACTTCGCAGCAATGAACGAAGTGTATGCATCATTCTTTGAGGG
>JAFOXR010000022.1 GCA_017391675.1 Muribaculaceae bacterium | reverse complement strand
ATCTAAGAACTTGTCAAGTTCTGGGTCAGTGATATTGTAATGTGAGGATATATATTGGCATAATTTGAGAACCCCAAACGAAAATTTGAATTGCTTTAGGTCGTCTGTTGTATTGGAAATGGAGTTGTCCTCTACTGTATAGCATAAAGTCGGAGTGTCTATAAAGGCAATATTCCCGTTTAGTGCTAAAATGAAAGTTAGTTGCAAATCTTCGCATATGAAATCGCTGTTGCGAAAAAGGTATGGGTCTTTTTCATAAGCTTTTCTCAATATGTCAGCGCGGAATAAGGTAGTGCAGGTGTGTATAACAGGAATCTTTTTCTGCGTAAGAATTGGAAGGAGTAGTTCTTTGCCTGAAATCCTGGGTTTCCTGAATGCACTGAAATCGCCTCTTGTATCAGATAGCTCTTTCTTATGGCTTTCAGAATGATAAAAGTACCAGTTTGTATGGACCGCAGATAGGCTATTGTCTTTTTCCAGAATATCAACCTGCTGCTGTAGTTTATTTGAGTCAATCCAAAAATCATCACCAGCGCAATCTGCTATGTATTTGCCAGAACAAGCAGCGAAACAGTCGAAGTAGTTTTTTAATACGCCCTTATTGTGTGAGTTAAGATGTAATTTTATTATGTCAGGGAATCTTTTTGCATAATCAATACAAATTTCTCTAGTTTTATCCATAGAACAATCTTCGCCAAGTATAATTTCAAATTTGAAATTGCATGCTTGACCAAGAACAGAATCAATAGCCCTTGCTATAGTAGATTCTTGATTGTATGTGACAATGATAACTGAGACTAAAGGTTTCATTGAAATTACCTGATGTTTTATGCAAATGTAGAGAAATGTGGGCAAAAACGCAAATGTAAAGGTGTATTGTTTTGATATGTTGTGTGTTAAAATGCTTTCGTTGGCTAACTTCGGAAATTTTTTATTAAATTTGTGGGATAAAATGGCGGAGAATGCTTGCTGAGTGTTGATGTGGGCATTCGCGACGAAATAAATCTTAAGTCTGGAACTGATTATGGCGGAAGAAAACGAAACTCTGGAAAAAGAACATATGGCAGGAAGTGATGGATACGATCAGCTGGTTACGCTTGAGGCGTTAGAGCATATCCGTCGCCGTCCTGGTATGTATATCGGTAAGCTGGGCGATGGCTCGCAGAGCGATGATGGTATATATGTGCTTTTGAAAGAAATATTAGATAATGCGATAGACGAACATGCTGCGGGGTATGGTTCGATGATAGAGGTGGAGGTGAAAGATGGCATGGTGTCGATACGCGACTATGGTCGAGGTATCCCGTTGGACTATGTCACCAAGGCAGCAACGCTGATGAATACCAGCGGTAAGTTTGACACCAAGAATTATCAAAGTTCGGTGGGGTTGAACGGCGTGGGCTTGAAGGCCACAAATGCCTTGTCGGAGTGCTGCTATGTGCAGAGCTATCGCAATGGACAGACATCTTACTCATCGTTTGAATGCGGGAAACTTGTGAGCGAGAGTGGCATAGTGCCGGCAGGAGACGGCGCTCAAGATGGTACATTGATACAATTCAAGCCCGACAATACGATTTTCCAGCACTTTAGCTATAACGAGGACTTTGTTGAGCGCATGATTAAGAATTACACATTCTTGAATACTGGGCTTACAATCATATATAACGGCAGGAAATTTCATTCTCGTAATGGTCTTTGCGACTTGTTGAACGAATACATGACCAACGATCCGCTATATCCGTTGATTCATTTCAAGGGTGATAATATTGAGGTCGTAATTACCCATGCGGCACAGTATGGTGAGGAATTCTACTCGTTTGTGAACGGTCAGCACACGACACAAGGCGGTACTCACCAAGCAGCGTTTCGTGAGGCGTTGAGTCGCACTATCAAGGAATTTTTTAACAAGAATTTCGAGTATGCCGACATTCGCAACGGTATAGTTGCCGCTATTAGCATCAAGGTCGTTGAACCTATATTCGAGTCGCAAACGAAGATTCGTTTGGGTAGTACCGTGATGTATGAAGGAGGTCCTACTATCTATAAATTCATTAATGACTTTATGAAGAAAGAACTTGACAACTTCCTTCATAAAGAACCTCATGTAGCCGAAGTGATGCTGAAAAAAATCACTGAGAGCGAAAAGGAGCGCAAGGCAATGGCTGGCGTCACAAAGATAGCTCGCGAACGCGCCAAGAAAGTGGCGTTGCACAATCGCAAGTTGCGTGACTGCCGTGTACATTTCAATGATACAAAAGGTGACAAGCGTGCTGACTCAATGATTTTCATCACCGAGGGAGATTCGGCGAGCGGTTCTATCACAAAGATACGCGATGTGGAAACTCAAGCAGTATTCTCGCTTCGAGGAAAGCCTCTGAATTCTTTTGGCAAGACACAAAAGGTAGTTTATGAAAATGAAGAATTCAACTTGCTTCAGGCAGCACTGAATATCGAGGGTGGTATAGACGGATTGCGTTACAACAAGGTGATTATTGCTACCGATGCCGATGTCGATGGAATGCACATTCGTTTGTTGATGCTCACATTCTTGCTTCAGTTCTTCCCTGAATTGATTAAGACAGGTCATGTGTACATACTGCAGACTCCGTTGTTCCGCGTGCGCAACAAGAAAGAAGCTAAACGCAAGTCCCGCAAGGGAGCTGCTTCTCCTGCAGCAATGGAAACTTACTATTGCTATAACGAGGAAGAACGCCTGGCAGCGATAGAGAAACTTGGCGAAAATGCCGAGATTACCCGATTCAAGGGGCTTGGAGAAATTTCCCCAGAAGAATTCAAAGGATTTATCGGTGAAGATATGCGTCTTGACCGAGTTTCCCTTCGCAAGGAGGACTCTGTTAAGGAGATGCTTGAATTCTATATGGGAAAAAATACAATGGAACGACAGAATTTCATTATCGACAATCTAGTAATAGAAGAAGATGAAGAATTGCAATAGTGGTAAGCGCGTGGCAATGTTCCCTGGAACATTCGACCCTTTTACAATAGGGCATGAGTCAATTGTGACTCGTGCCTTAGCACTTTTTGATGAAGTGGTAATCGCTGTGGTGAATAATGCCGAGAAGCATTCGTTCATGAGTCTGGACAATCGCATGAAGTACATTGAGAGTGTTTTTGCCGACGAGCCTCGTGTGCGTGTGGTTGCGTTTGCCGGATTGATGATGGATGTTGCTAGAGCCGAAGGCGCTACATGCATCGTGCGAGGAGTTCGCACTGTGCAGGATTTTGAGTACGAAAAGAATTTATCGGATATATACCGTTCAACTGCCGAACTGGAATCGGTCTTGTTGTGTTCTTATCCTGAATATGGGTTTGTGAGTTCTACTATGGTGCGGGCTCACCTGGTGCACGGGTATGATGTTTCGGCATATTTGCCTAAGAAAGGAGACAAGACATATTTGCCGTCGGTTGAAAAGTAATTAATAGAGAAAGACAGTATATGAAAAGATTTATAGTAGCCGTTTTAGCGGCATTTTCATTCGTGTATGCCATGGGGCTAGGAAACCGTTCAGCCCAGAATATGAAAAAGCTGATGAATGCTGAATTTGCAATCAGCGAGTTCTATGTAGATAGTGTGAACGGCGAGAAACTTGTTGAAGATGCCATTCGTGGCATGCTTGATAAACTTGATCCTCATTCATCTTATACTACTGCCGATGAAACCAGGGAACTGCAGCAGCCGTTGCAAGGTAAATTCAGCGGTATAGGCATATCGTTCAACATGAAGCAGGATACACTGTATGTAATCTCGCTTATCGCAGGCGGACCTTCAGAGCGTGTGGGAATGCTCCCAGGCGACCGCATTGTGACTGTAAACGATAGTGTTGTGGCAGGAGTGAAGATGACTACCAACGACATACGCAAGCGGTTAATGGGACCTAAAGGTACATTGGTTAATGTTGGCGTGAAGCGTCCAGGTGAGAAGGACATGATACATTTCGGGATTACTCGAGATGAAATACCTATCTATAGCGTAGATGCAGCATATATGGCAGATCCGAAAACAGGATATATAAGGATAAGCCGCTTTGCTGAGTCTACAGGAGAAGAGTTTGCCGAAGCGTTTAACAAATTGAAGAAGAAAGGCATGACTCAACTCATACTTGACCTGAGCGATAATGGCGGAGGTTATCTTAATACAGCAGTAGAACTGGCCAATACATTCCTTAGAGCAGGTGAGACAATAGTCTATACCGAAGGAAACCGTTCGCCTAGATATGATGCAGTCGCTAATGGAAAAGGCGGTTATAAGGACGGTAAACTGGTAGTGCTAGTAAACCAGTATTCGGCATCGGCTAGCGAGATTTTAGCAGGAGCAGTGCAGGACTGGGACCGTGGAGTCGTAGTGGGTCGCCGAACATTTGGCAAGGGACTTGTGCAAAGGCCATTTACATTTGAAGACGGCTCAATGATGCGTTTAACTACAGCCCGTTACTATACTCCGTCTGGAAGGTGCATTCAGAAACCTTACAAGATGGGAGAAAAGGCCGATTACGCTAAAGATGTATACAACCGGTATAAAGATGGCGAACTGCAGCATGCCGATAGCATTCATGTGGCAGATTCGTTGAAGTATACCACACTCAAGAATGAGCGTATAATATATGGCGGTGGCGGAATAATCCCTGATGTGTTTGTCCCTATCGACACCACAGAATACAGCGATTATTATGGCAAGCTTAATACTAAAGGTGTGTTTATACAATACACCCTTGGATACATAGACAAGAATCGTGATAGCTTGAAGGCAAAATATAAAGATGTAAATGAATTTGATGCAGGTTTCAAGGTGTCAGATGAAATGATACAGGATCTTATAAGCCAAGGTGAAAAAGCTGGTGTGAAATATAATGAAGAGCAGTACAAGATAAGCAAGAATGTGATAGATTACATTCTTAAGTCGCTAGTGGCTCGTGATGTGTTTGACCAGGAAGCGTTCACGATAATATATAACAAGCGGAATGACCTGCTTAAAGAAGGGCTTCGTGTCATAAATGATGACAAGTTGTATAATTCATTGTTGAAATCAACCGAGTAAATAAAGGACAATCTGTTATATCCTCTGTTGAGAAAAAATTGTAACTTTGTGCTTGAATTAACGAGTGAAAAGATGGAAAAGAGTATTGCAGATAATATAAAGTTGGCTTATGTAGGAGATGAGTTTCCTAAGAAACTTTTCATCGAAACTTATGGCTGCCAGATGAATGTGGCTGATAGCGAAGTCGTTGTTTCGGTAATGAAACTGGCAGGATATGGAGTTACGCCTAGCATCGATGATTGTGATGCCATACTTATCAATACCTGTTCGATAAGGGATAATGCCGAGCAAAAGATATTCTCGCGTTTAGCTCAGCTTGCCACAATTAAAAAGAAGAAGGGTGGCAAACTGATAATAGGCATAATAGGCTGTATGGCAGAGCGAATGAAAGACGAGCTTATCCGTGAGCATGGGGTAGACCTTGTAGCTGGTCCTGATGCCTATTTGGATTTGCCCAATCTTATTTCGGCCGTTGAAAATGGAGAGACTGCCATTAACATTGAATTGTCAACTACCGAAACCTATCGTGATGTCATACCTTCTCGCATAGGAGGCAATAAGATAAGCGGATACATAAGCATAATGCGAGGCTGCAACAATTTCTGCTCATATTGTATCGTCCCATATACTCGCGGGCGCGAGCGTAGCCGTGAGCCGGGAAGTATTCTTAACGAATTGCGTGACTTGCAGGACAAGGGCTTCAAGGAAGTGATTCTACTCGGACAGAATGTTAACTCCTACAGGTATGAGAGTGCCGATGGCTCGGTTGTAGACTTTGCAGGATTGCTTGGCATTGTGGCCGATGCGGCGCCCGAAATGCGCGTGCGTTTCACTACTTCTCACCCTAAGGATATGAGTGACGAAATCATTGCTATGATAGCAAGCAAGCCTAATGTGTGCAATCATATTCATCTGCCAGTACAAAGCGGCAGCAATTCGGTGCTGAAGAATATGAATCGCAAGTATACCCGTGAATGGTATCTTGACAGAATAGCAGCAATACGCAAGGCTATGCCCGATTGCGGAATCTCAACTGATATGTTTACCGGTTTCCATGACGAAAGCGAAGAAGATTTCCAGGAAACCTTAAGCCTTATGCGCGAGGTGGGATTTGATTCAGCATTCATGTTCAAGTACTCAGAACGCCCTGGCACTTTTGCTTCAAAGAATCTGCCTGACAATGTGTCGGAAGAAGTGAAAATCGATCGCTTGAACCGAATGATAGCATTGCAGAACGAATTGTCATTGGAGAGCAATAAGCGCGATGTGGGCAAGACTTTTGAAGTGCTTGTAGAAGGCTATTCAAAACGCTCAAAAGATGATATGTTCGGTAGAACACAGCAGAATAAAGTCATCGTATTCCCAGCATGTGGAACCAGGATTGGAAGCTATGTAACCGTAAAGGTGAATAGTGCCACATCAGCAACACTTATAGGAGAACTGGTTTGAAAACAGAATAATGCAAAGGGGAGATTGGAAACAGCTCCCCTTAATAGTTGTAATATCATATCTGCCGTTGAAGAAGCAGTATTTATAAAGTCTTTGATATGGAAAGGTTATGGAATAGTAATTTTGTGAAGGCGATGTTCGGTAATTTCTTGCTGTTCTTTGCATTCTACCTTACAATGCCTTTACTTCCGCTATATTTGAAAGAAGTTTTTTGTGCCGATAAGGACACGATAGGTATCGTACTTAGCGGATTTGTGGTGGCGGCATTGCTTGTGCGCCCGTTCAGTGGCTATATTGTGGATAGCTTTCCACGCAAGCAGGTTCTTTTGTGCTGTTATTTCTTGTTTTTTGCATTTTTTGCAGGTTATCTTCTGGCAGGAACACTTCTTGTTTTTGCAATGGTGCGTACCGCACATGGCTTCACTCTAGGGATAACAACGGTAGCCAACAATACTATAGCAATAGATGTGCTGCATCCCGAACGGAGAGCAGAGGGTATAGGATTCTATGGGTTGAGCAATAACATGGCTATGGCATTAGGCCCTAGTGTTGCGCTTTGGGTATATCACCTGTATCCCGACTTTGATTATCTGTTTGTGTTATCGTTGCTGTCGGCTGGTATAGGATTCTGTGTAGTTTCAAGCATAAAGAACCGTCAGCCGCAGATTATAGAACGGAATGAACCATTGAGCCTTGACCGTTTCTTCCTGATTAAGGGTTGGCGTGCAGGAATTTCTATTGCCTGTTTTGCGTTTGCTTACGGAGTGCTGTCCACCTATCTTGCAATATATGGAAAAGAAACGCTTGGTATAACTAGCGGCACAGGAACTTATTTCATGCTCTTGGCAGTGGGACTCATGTCATCTCGATTAATAGGTAGCCGCACCTTGCGGCAAGGCAAAATTACTCAGAATGCAGCCGTAGGTGTAGTCATTTCATTAGTGGGATATACTCTGTTTGCGGGAGTGCATGAGATGTGGGCTTATTATCTGTCGGCACTGGTTATAGGGCTAGGCAACGGTCATCTGTTCCCTGCATATCAAACCATGTTTATCAACCTGGCTCCGCACACGCAACGAGGAACTGCAAATTCCACTCTGCTCACTTCGTGGGATTTGGGAATAGGCCTTGGCATCTTGTTAGGAGGAGTTATTGCCGAGTCAATAGGGTATGAAATGGCGTTCTGGGCAGCCGTGCTGCTTGAACTTGCTGGAGTAGCTACATTCTTCTTGCTAGTGCGCAGGCACTTCCTCGCAAATAAAGTGCGATAAAATCTTTGTCCAGGATTATCTTTTGATACCTCGTCGGTTCAGTTCCTTTTGATATCGGCGTGCATTTGCTTTATGTTCGCTATAGCTAGTCGCGAAATTGTGATATCCCGAGAAGTTTTCTTTAGCGCACATATATATGTAGTTGTGTGATGGAGCGTTAAGCACAGCATCAAGAGTGGATTTTTCAACAAATCTTATAGGACCAGGAGGTAATCCAAAATGCAGATAGGTATTGTATGGCGAATCGGTCTTCAGCGTATAGCTGTAAACGCGTCTTATTGAGTAGTCGCCTATTGCATATATCACAGTAGGATCGGCTTGCAGTTTCATGCGAGTTTTTATGCGGTTGAGGTATAGCCTTGCCACTTTTCCTCGTTCATCGCGCTTGGCAGTTTCATCTTCTACAATGGAAGCCAAAGTAGCGACCTCGTCGGGAGTAAGTCCCAATGCCTTAGCTTTAGCCAGGCGTTCCTCATTCCAGAACTTATTGTAGAAATGATACATTCTGTCAACAAAATCTTCTGGCTTCACAGTCCAGTAGAATTCATAGCTGTCTGGCTGGAATATTGTGCTTATCGTTTGTGGAGTCTTTCCGTATTTAGCGCAGAATGCACTGTCTTTAAGAAGCGTGAGCAGATCGTCCTTTTCCATGAGCAAGCGTTTGCTAACCCGCTCGGCAAAATTGTCGACAAATCTCACATTGTTGAAAATGAATTTTACGCCAGTTTGTCCTCCATATTGAAGTTTGCGGGCAGCTTTATAGGGAGAAAGTCCATTGGGGATAAGATATGCTCCGGTACGGTTATAGGCTTTTGCATCAAGAACTTTAAGCATGAACGATGTCTTTTTCCCGAAATCTTCGCCTAGACGGGCTTTAATAGAGTCCTCAAGAGCAACCTCGGTCATGTCGGGGTATATGTAGATGATTGTATCCTTCTCGTTTTTGTTAAGAAAAAACGGAGCTATAAAAAGTGCTGCTGCAATAGAAGCAATAGCAACAATAGACAATGAAATTATTAAAATTCTGCGCTTCATATCAAATATGCCGGTAATAAAAATTATAAATAATGAAATCTTTACGCAAAGATAATGATTGTTTGCAATAAAAAATAAAGTACGCCTCCTAAAGTTTAAATTAACCAGGAGGCGCGCATGTGTGTGACTTTAAAACAGTATATCGTTTGTCCGCTTACTTTTCGCACTTGTCTTTGCAGCAGCAACCGCCTATAGCGCACCATGCAAGAGCTGCAAGAACTGCACCGACGAATGGTCCCACAATGAAGATCCATAGCTGTTCAAGAGCTGCACCGCCTTGGAACAATGCTGGGCCTACTGAGCGTGCTGGGTTAACAGATGTTCCTGTGTAGGCAATACATACTAAGTGAACAAGAACAAGAGAAAGACCTATAGCCAAACCTGCAAAGTTGCCGGCACCCTTTTTTTCATCGGTAGTACCAAGAACAACAAGAACGAATACGAAAGTGAAGATTATTTCGGCAATAAGTCCGCCAGTGGTAGAAACTCCTTCTTGGCAAGTGTTAGCTCCAGTGCCCGAAAGTCCTGCAGCATTATCAACTGCAAGCCAAAGAAGAGCCGAACCTGCGATAGCTCCAAGAACTTGTGCCACCATGTACATAATAGCATCTTTGCTTCCGATGCGCTTAGATATCCATGCGCCAAGGGTGATAGCTGGATTGATGTGACAGCCCGAAACTCCTCCTATGGTATATGCCATAGCCACTACAGCCAAACCGAATGCAAGAGCTGTACCTACTACCGATGCAGTATCAACACCGCAATTAAGACTTACTGCTGTTCCGCAGCCCATTAGAACTAGAACAAGTGTTCCGAAGAACTCTGCAATGTATTTTCTCATAATTAATTAAATTTAGGTCTATTCCTTAGGAATAAGATGGTTAATGAATAATGTTATCAATTTCAAAGGTATTAATAAATGATTAAAAAACAAAGTATCAAGCTATTAAATTTTTATAGCTATTATTGATAGCTTTATCAACAAAAGCGTTTGCGAAAATATTTTCTGTAATTTTTTGGGGTATTATTTTGGAATTTCAATAAAAGTGCCTATCTTTGCACTCGCTAAATGAAAATTTCGACAATCGCTTGGAAAGGTGGGTGAGTGGCTGAAACCAACAGTTTGCTAAACTGTCGTAGGAGTAATCCTACCACGAGTTCGAATCTCGTCCTTTCCGCAAAAAGAGCTTGAAGATGTCTTCAAGCTCTTTTTGTGTTTTATGCCCTGGAGTTCTTGTGCCAGTGCGAGTGGTCGGGTTGAGTGTCGCTTTCGTCTTCGGAAGGCGTGTCAAGGTTGAGCCTAGGCAACAGAAATAGCCATGTGGTGATGCAGAACGGAGCGGTGAGTGTGGCAATGCCAAACGGGTTGAACAGAGCATTCATAGCACCTTGCATGAATACAGTGACGACAATGCCTAGAATAGTCCACACGGCAGTTTTTATGCTTGGCTTGTAGAATGTGCAGCCTAGAGCGATACCTGTGAGGGTTGCGCTGAAGCCGTAAAGACCATGGGTGATTTCAATGCCCGATGCCTGGAATATGATAGCTACCGCAAGAGCTATAGCCGATGCTACCGCAGCCCATAATGCAGCCCATCGCGAACTTAGATATAGTCCGATAAGGAAAAGCAGACCTGCAAACCATGAGTTGATGAGAAATACTTGTGATATGCCCCTAAGCCAGTCGTCAAGTAAGTTGTTCAGGTCAATTTCAATTTCGGGAGAGAAATTCTTCATTAGGCTAGGCATTGACATGTATTCGCCCCATATTCCGTCAAAGCTGTGGGTGGCGAGGAGAAAAATCCATGTCGCAAAAACAAAAGGGAATGTGAGTGAATTGATTTTCCATGAGTTCATTACATTGTTCATGCCGGTGCGTAACCATGTGGTCATGGCGGCACATAGAATGAGCGATACCCACATGAGAGGAGTATTCCCCATAAAAGTAGGGAATGCGCACCCCACAAGAATGCCGTTAAACCCCCAAAGCCCGTGCTCTCCGTCTTCCAGTGGCAACTTGAGCATATATCCGGTAACGGTAGATACGATAAGACCCAGCGCGGCTCCAATGGCAATCAATGGCAATCCTTCTATTGCTGCGCCTATAGTGATGCCTAGCATGAAAAAGGCTCCAGTCCACGAACTGTTCTGGAACATTACCTGTCCTGCTCCTCTCAGTAGGACCTGTATGAATCGGAAGAAATCTTTCATCATAGTTTTTGACTGTTTAAATGTTTATCTCCAAGGAAATTCCTGCGGCAATGGTTTGCCTTTAACGCATTGTCTAACAATAGAACAAATTTCTCGGGCTTTTTCCTTCACGGGCGAAGCTTCTGGTCCTAGAATTCTTATCAGCAGACCGCATTCGTTTGGAAGAGTGGTTATACCTAGTGCCGAGTCCTTGCGTTGGTCAATGTATGGCATAATCCGGCTGTATATGGCAGCGGCCTTGTCGGGTGGAGTCATCACTATGATATTGGCAAATACATCATAGCCATGCATCACGCCTATGCTTCTTATATTCTGTTTGTGGGGTTCAATGAGCATTTTTTCCCGAAAGAGAGGTGCCCCGTCGGGTCGTTCTCCGCAAGAACCTATGGATAGCAGGTCATACTGGAAAAGCTCGCCTTCGTTGTAGTATTTTCTTCCGCCCATGTATATTTCGGAATAGAATATTGTAGCAGTGCTGTGAACAGTCAAGCGTGTGCTTGAGAAAAAACGCGTGTGGCGACAAGGAATTGTAGGTTCTGGAAGGTATTCAAGGTAGGCATTCTCGCCAAGAGTGAAATGCTGTTCCATAGCCGAATAGTTGAACTTCATCTCGGCAAGTTTTGTAGCTGCACCGGTTGAGATGAAAGCATAGGCGTCCTTGCCCACAGAGATGTCCTGCCTGTATCGGTCTCCATCGACATTCTGTCCGCCCGAAGACAGAATGTATACGCAAGGCATACCTGGCATCTCCTCATCAAAGTAGAGCGCTTGCTGCACTATGATGGGCACTCGCCTGTCCAGGTTGCGCAGAATTGACTTGCCGTTATGGTCAAGTTCAAAATCCATTCTCAAAAATCCTGTCTTGCCCGGAACCCCTACGCGCATAGCCTTAGGCTCGGTCTGGTAGGGGATAAGTTCTCTTGCAGTGTGGTGTGTCATGGGCGGTGTTTTTTATCAAGGTTTCACTTTGTCGAAAAGAGCAGTCTTGAAAAGCAGTTCTATGAACTCGTCAATACCTTCGCCGGTCATGCAGTTGGTAAAAATAAATGGCTTGCCTTGCCGCATGAATTCCGAGTCGCGCCGCATCACTTCAAGACTTGCACCCACATAGGGAGCAAGGTCGGTTTTGTTTATCACGAGAATGTCCGATTGCGATATGCCAGGACCGTCCTTGCGAGGTATCTTGTCGCCTGCTGCAACATCTATTACATAAATGAAGAAATCCACAAGTGCCGGACTGAAAGTGAGTGTGAGGTTATCGCCACCCGATTCTACAAGAACCACATCGGTGTCGGGGAAGCGTGATTCCATGTCTTCAACGGCAGCAATATTCATAGACGGGTCCTCGCGCACTGCCGTGTGAGGACAGGCTCCGGTCTCTACGCCTATGATGCGGTCTTCAAGGAGTATTCCCTTCAGGGTCTTTCTCACATGCTTTGCGTCTTCGGTGGTCACAATGTCGTTGGTAATGATAAGAACCTTCAGTCCTTTTTCAAGGAATTTTGGCGTGATTGCTTCAATTAGAGCTGTCTTGCCAGAACCTACTGGTCCTCCAACTCCTATTCTGCAAATATTAGACATGACTATATCTTGTTTTTATGGGTTATGAATAATTTAAAGCTAACTCATGAACATGCGCATATTGCCTTTTTCGTGTATTGAAGCCATAAGGTCCAGTTCGGGGCAAAAACAATGCATCTCGTCAAGCCTATGACTGCTCACATCGTCATAGAGCAGAGTGGCTTCCTCCATTAATTCAAAAAGAATCTTCTGAGTATCGATATGGCTCACTTTCACGCAACGCAACGCAGCGCTGAGGACCATGTTTATCACTCCATACTGATGCGATATGAACAGTTCATGCTCGTTGATGCCTATTGAAGCAAAACATACACCTTGCACTGTGGGATAGCACCCTGGAGTGTCATTATTCCTTATGCTGTCGATAAGTTGCATGGACACAGGAGTGGGAGTGATGCTGTTGAACAGCTCAGCGAATTTACGCCCCATCTTGCGAAGCATCGAGCGGGATTCATCGTTCATTTTCACCATGAGCAGTTCTTTGTCGGCTTGCAGTATCATGCCGTAGTTGTCCTCGGCTGCAGCGCGGTGGGCATGAATGGCGGCAATGGCATCGCAATAGGCTGCTTGAACTGCATTGGCACGAACATATTCCTTAAGGGTGTCGCTGTTATGCACAATACCATTGGCAACGGCCGATTCCAGTCCGCAGGAGAATGTGAAAGCCCCTATAGGACAAGTGGAATCGGTAAATTGCAGCAACCTGGTGAGGTGTATGTTATTGGCAGTGTTCATGAGTGTTCTGCTTGAAGTTGTGTCAATGGTGCTCATGGGAATGGCTTTCATGGCTTGTACCGCCGAACAGCCTCCTTATTTCGTGAGGTGCAAGGAATGGAATTATTTCTGTTCCAGGCATGAACTCGTAGGTGATGTTTTCTATATGGTGCGTTTCCATTACGCTAGTCATCACTTTCTTGTCCACTGTGAGAGGCACGAAGACTCTGGTTCCTTTGATTACCGCAGGCCAGTGCTGGTTTCCCAGAGCATGGCCAAGTTCTACCGAGGTGTGTATAATGTCGGCCGAATCCATTGTGGTGAGAAGGCTCATGTCTATTACCATGACCTGGCTCAACTCAATTTGAATTATTGCCATGCGGTTCTCATGCGGTGAGTAGGATATTACATCGCCATTGGTGACATGAGAGTGGCGAGCCAAGGCTATGGGATATTCATTCCCCATGCTGCCTACAGCCAGAAAACGGCTCTTCTGCGCAGTCCATTGATCTAGTAAGACCGTTTCTATATTGGCATTTTCGGCTCGCATTTGCCACTCTTTGTCACGGTAGATATTACCTAGTATTTCAGTGTAGATGTTCATTTTAAGCTGTGTTATTTATCCAAACCAGTAAAGTTGTCCTAGTGAAAATTCCTTTGCAGGCGGCACATAGGCGTGCTTGCCGTTCACGAACACCTCGAATGTTTCGGGATTGATTTCGATTTTAGGCATATATCCGTTTCTCACCATGTCGGCTTTGGTTAGCTGTCGGGTACGGCGCACAGGGTAAACTATGCGTTCCAAGCCGTAGCGTTCCTTTATGCCCAGTTCGCATGACGCTTGTGAAACGAACGAGATGCAAGTGGCAGGGACTGCCTTGCCCATAGCACCGAACATAGGGCGCATGATTACCGGTTGAGGTGTTGGTAATGAAGCGTTGGTGTCGCCCATTTTAGCCCAGTTGATAAGTCCGCCCTTGATTACCATTTTAGGCTTGGTGCCGAAGAATGCAGGTTCCCATAGAACAAGATCGGCCATCTTGCCTTTTTCAACCGAGCCTATGATGTCGCTCATGCCGTAGGTTATGGCAGGATTGATAGTGATTTTAGCCAGGTATCTGAGCACCCTGAAATTGTCGTTATCGGCAGAATCTTCGGCAAGTTTGCCGCTAACATCTTTCATGTAAGAAGCCATTTGGAATGTGCGCATGAATGATTCACCCACTCGTCCCATAGCTTGAGAGTCACTGGTAACCATGGAGATTACGCCCAGGTCGTGCAGCACGTTCTCGGCCGATTGCGTTTCAGGGCGTACGCGGCTTTCGGCAAATGCCACATCGGAAGGTATTTTAGGATTAAGGTTGTGGCACACCATAATCATGTCGAATAGTTCTGCTTGAGAGTTAATGCCGAAAGGCAATGTCGGATTGGTTGAAGACGGCAGCACATTTGGCATTGATGCAACTTTCAATAAGTCGGGCGCATGTCCGCCACCAGCACCTTCGCTGTGGTAGGTGTGTATGGTTCGGCCGTCGATAGCGGCTAGCGTGTCTTCTACATATCCGCCTTCATTGAGCGTGTCGGTGTGAATAGCGGCCTGTACATCGTATTGGTCGCACACTCTTAGGCAAGCGCGGATAGATGCAGGAGTAGAACCCCAGTCTTCGTGAATCTTGAATCCGCATGCACCGGCTTCTACTTGTTCTATCATAGGGTAGATAGTAGAGCAGTTGCCTTTTCCTAGCAAACCGATGTTGATAGGGAGGTCTTCCATGGATTGAAGAGTGAGCCGCAGATTCCAAGGCCCCGAAGTGATAGTGGTGCCATTAGTTCCGTCGGTAGGACCGATGCCTCCGCCCACAAGAGTTGTGATACCGTTGCTCAGGCAGTCGTAAGCTTGCTGTGGTGCAATGAAGTGCACATGACCGTCAATGCCACCGGCAGTAAGTATCAGGTTCTCGCCCGAAATGGAATCGGTAGAAGCACCAGTTACAAGGTCGGGCGATACGCCGTCCATTACATTCGGGTTACCGGCTTTGCCTATACCTGCAATTTTGCCGTCCTTGATGCCTACATCGGCTTTAACTACGCCTAGTATAGGATCCAGGATTGTAACATTGGTAATTACAGTATCCAGTGAGCCTTCACCTGCGGTCATGGTATTGGCAAGTCCCATGCCGTCGCGCAAGGTTTTTCCGCCGCCATAGACCAGTTCGTCTCCATAGTTCCTTAAATCCTTTTCGATCTCAATGTAAAGGTTAGTGTTGCCAAGGCGAATCTTGTCGCCTACCGTAGGTCCGAATAGATTATTGTATTCTTGTCTAGAAATTGTTGCCATAGTTATTGGTATGTTTTTAAGTTGATTTGAAACCGTATTCTCTCATGCGTTTTACCGATTCAATCTGTTTAGGATAGAAAGACGGGGCATCTTGCGCACCTGTGTATCCGTTGGTGAGGTCGTTGAATCCTATAACGCGTTGTTTTCCTCCGAATGGCACAATCTCCACTTCTTTTTCTTCGCCAGGCTCAAAGCGTATGGCCGATGTTGCCGGAATGTTCAGATGACAACCGAAGGCTGCAGGTCTGTCGAATTCCAGATACCTGTTGGCTTCAAAAAAATGGAAATGGGAACCTACCTGGATAGGGCGGTCGCCAGTGTTGCGAACTTTGATTTTCTCGGTGCGTCGTCCCACATTGTATTCGATAGGCTCGCTCCTGAGAATTACTCCACCCACCGGTACTGGATTGGCGGGGGTGAAACCTTGTGTTATGTTTTTCTTGTCGTTGTCCATACTTGTAGGGATTTTTCAGTTTATTGTTTTCTTGCTCATTTAATAGGACTGTGAATGCTCACCAGTCGGGTCCCGTCGGTAAATACGGCTTCTACCTGAAGTAAAGTTACCATGTCGGCAACGCCGTCCATAACCTGCTCTTTCTTAAGTACATTAGATGCAATGTTCATTACTTCTTCAACGGTTTTTCCTTCTCGAGCTCCTTCAAGGGCTGCCGAAGTGATGTAGGCTACTGCTTCGGGATAGTTCAGCTTCAGCCCTTTCTTGAGCCGTCGCTCGGCTATGAGTCCCATTGATAGCAGCAAAACCTTTTCATGTTCTCTTTGTGTCAAATGCATAGCTATAGGGTTTTATAAATTAGTTAATCTTATAACATAGTATGAATTAAAAAGTTCTAGAATAATAGAGAAGAAAATTGTAACTTTGCAGAACTGAATATTTAAATTGACATATTATGGCTAGAAAAGTAAGAGTGCGTTTTGCTCCATCACCTACAGGAGCGCTTCATATAGGCGGTGTGCGTACCGCATTATACAATTATCTGTTTGCACGCCAGAATGGCGGTGACATGATTCTGCGTATCGAGGATACCGATTCAACCCGTTTTGTGCCAGGTGCCGAAGAATACATCAACGAGGCATTGGAATGGTTGGGCATTGGCATTGACGAAGGTGTGCGTGAAGGAGGTAACTACGGTCCTTACAAGCAGAGCGAACGCCGCGATATCTATCGTGCTCATGTGAAGCAACTGCTTGACGATGGCAAGGCATATATAGCTTTTGACACACCAGAGGAACTTGATGCTAAGCGTGCCGAGGTGCAGAATTTCCAGTATGATGCATCTACCCGTATGGGAATGAAGAACTCATTGTCTTTGTCGGCCGAAGAAGTACAGGCAAAAATTGATAACGGAGAAAAATATGTGGTTCGCTTCAAGATAGAACCAAACATAAATGTGGAAGTAGATGACCTTATCAGAGGTAAGGTGGTGATAAATTCGTCTATACTTGACGACAAGGTGCTTTACAAGAGTGCCGATGATCTTCCTACCTATCATCTTGCCAATATCGTAGACGACCATTTGATGGAAGTTTCTCATGTGATTCGTGGTGAGGAATGGTTGCCGTCGGCACCATTGCATGTGTTGCTTTACGAGGCATTTGGCTGGAAGGATTCAATGCCGCAGTTTGTGCACCTTCCTTTGCTGCTTAAACCTACAGGTAAGGGCAAGTTGAGCAAGCGTGACGGCAAGAAACTGGGCTTCCCGGTATTCCCTCTTGAATGGAAGGATCAGGAAGATGTGTGGGCTGGATTCCGTGAAGATGGATTCTTACCCGAAGCCGTTGTCAATTTCGTAGGATTGCTAGGCTGGAATCCTGGTGACGATCGCGAAATCCTGTCAATGGACGACATGATAAAGGAATTCTCTTTTGAGCATTGCTCAAAGAGCGGCGCGCGCTTTAATTTTGAAAAAGCCGCATGGTTCAATCATGAATACCTTATCAATATGGCCGATGAAAAACTGGCTGAGCTGTATAAGCCAGTGTTGGCCGAAAAGGGAATTGATGTGTCAAAATACAGTGATGCATTCTTGACCAAGGTCGTTTCGCTAGTAAAGGGCCGTATCTCGTTTGTGAAGGACTTGTGGGAACAGTCTTCATTCTTCTTTGCCGCTCCAGAATCTTATTCAGAAAAAGATGTGAAGAAGCGCTGGAAGGAAGATACTCCTGCTATCATGGAAGAACTGATAGGCGTGCTTGAAGGCATTGAGGATTTCTCTAGCAAGCCAGCCGAAGACATCGTGATAGGTTGGATTACCGAAAAGGGTTACCACATGGGTAATGTGATGAATGCGTTCCGCTTGACTGTAGTGGGAGAATGCAAGGGTCCTCACATGTTTGACATAACAGAACTTATAGGAAAAGAAGAAACCATTGCCCGCATTAAATCGGGATTGGAAAAAATAGGAAAATAATTGCATCGATGAGAAGACTCGTCTTTCTGGTGACATTGCTTGCTTCGGTAGCTCTTGCCAATGCGCAAGGTTTTACCTGGAGCGTGGACTATAATGCGATATTCGACAATAGGGAAGGAGACCGCTATTATTCCAATGACGGAACAATCTTCGTGTCACGATTGTCTCCCGAGGTGGGACTTTCATTCCTTAATGGGACTCATCGTGTTGCAGGAGGCGTTTCATGGGTTCAGCCTGTGGGCAGCGGTTGGGAAGGATATGAATTGTGTCCTACGGTTTACTATCGCTACGAAACCCCCGAATTGCGTGCCAGTTTCGGTATGTTTCCCCGTTCCCAGTTCATTTCGCCTTTGCCGAAGTATCTGTTAAGCGATTCGATCGCATATCATCAGCCTAATGTGAGAGGGCTGCTTATCCAGTATGTGAAACCGAAGGGCTATGCTGAACTGTCGTT
>JAFOXR010000003.1 GCA_017391675.1 Muribaculaceae bacterium | reverse complement strand
TATCAATCTCAATGCCTTGCGGTAATAAACTGAAAGCATTTTGAGGGTTTTTGTATATAAAAATCGCTGAAAAATGACGGTTTGTCTAAATTGTGTTACTTCAGTGTTAAGAAGTTTAGTTAATTTTTGGATTAAATTTAACATTTGTAAAAACTGTATTTAAACTAAAATTTAATTTAAATGAGCCTGTGTTTAACAGGCTGTTTTGCGAGTGCATAGGGAGTGTAGGCAGCGACCAGAGAATGCGATAGTGTCAAAATAATAGCTGTGCTAATGGGTTTATTAGCCTAGTATAGGTAATATTTTGACAATATGATATATGGAAAAAGGCGAAAAGTGAAGAATTGCTGTCGTGAAGAATTTGACAGCAATCGCGATAAGCTTGAGATGTGCTGTGAAAATGATAAAAAACATGTTTTGTGGCAATATTTCAGGACATGCATAAAAAAAGCATATTTGTCCCTATAAAGTTAAAGTGCTAAATTTTGCTAAATATTTTTTGGATTAATTGTATCTTTGCCCCCATGTTGTAAAGTAGTATCTTGTACCTATATATAAATAAGGTGTGATTTTGCTGCTTTGCGATATTTTAAATTTGATTGTAATTGTTTTATTTATTTATGTCTAATTATTTTTAACTTATGAGAAAGCTGTTATTTTTATTATGTGCAGTTTGTTCTTTGGTTTTTGCTTCAGCAATCGAAGCTAAGACTATTAAGGGAACAGTCTTGGACGCAAGTACTGGCGAACCTCTAATCGGTGCAACCATCATGGCTGATGGTACCAATAATGGTGTTGCAACCGACCTAGAAGGCCGTTTCAGCTTCAATGTTCCAGACAATGTTAAGAACATTTTAGTAAGCTATGTAGGCTACGAATCAAAGGTAGTACCTGCAGCTGCTAATGTTAAGGTTGAACTTGAAAAGGCTAATACTCAACTAGAAGATGTTGTGGTAGTAGCTTATGGTACAGCAACAAAGAACTCTCTTACTGGTGCTGTTTCTCAAGTAGACTCTAAGCAAATCGAGAAGCGTGTAAGCACAACAGTAACTGGAGCCCTAGAAGGTGCTGCTCCTGGTGTGCAAGTAAACAACACTTACGGTGAACCTGGTACTGCTCCAAAAATCCGTATCCGTGGTTTCGGTTCTCTTCAAGCAAACACTCCACTTATCGTTCTTGATGGTGTTGCGTTCGATGGTAACATCGCAGAAATCAACCCTAACGATATCGAGAGCATGACAGTATTGAAGGACGCTGCTTCTGCTGCTCTTTATGGTAACAAGGCTGCTGCCGGTGTCGTACTTATCACTACTAAGAGCGGTAAGAACAATGACAAGTTGAATGTTAGCCTATCTATCAACGCTGGTATGTACCAACGCGGTATTCCTGAATATGACCGTCTAGGCGTTAAGGACTGGATGGAAACATCTTGGGTAGCTATGAAGAACTATGCTATGACTGGTTCAATGGCTCTTTCTGAAGCTGACGCTAAGGCATATGCAGGTGCTAACCTTTACAACTATGTACAAAACAACATCTTCGATGTAGAACCAACTGCTTGGTTTGACGCTGAAGGTAACTTCCAAGGTAATGTTCTTCCTGGTTACAACGACTTGGATTGGGCTAAGGAATTGGAACGCACTGGTGTTCGTCAAGAATACAACCTTTCTGCTCAATCAGCTGGTGAAAAGTACACAATGTACTCTTCAATCGGTTATTTGAAGGAAGAAGGTTATGTGAGAAACACTCAATATGAGCGTATGACTGGTCGTATCAATACTACCTTCACTCCTAACAAGTGGTTCAAGGGAGGTATCAACTTGAGCGGTACTCACTCAACTCAAAACTATAACGATAATGCAACAGGTAGCTACTTTGCTAACCCATTCTACAATGCTCGTTACATGGCTCCTGTTTATCCTATCTACATGCACAATGCCGATGGTTCTATCGTTCTTGATGCAGAAGGAAACAAGGTATTTGATACAACTTCTCCATATTTGAGCAACCGTAACATCATATTCGAAATTGATGAAGACAAGTTGAAGAGCACTCGTAATGTACTTGGTGGACAAATCTTCGGTACTATCATGCTTCCTTACGGATTTGATGTAACAGTTCGCGGTGACTACAACCACGCTACAACTAACCGTTCTAAATACAACAACCCTGAAATCGGTGACGGTGCTACAAACAACGGTAGATTCACAAGCGAAGCTTACCAATACACTAACTATACATTGCAAGAAATGATCAACTGGTCACAGAACTATGGCAAGCACCATGTTGATGTATTGTTAGGTCACGAAAACTATGAATGGAAGCGTTCATACACTAGCGGTATGATGACTGACATGGCTATGCCAGGCAACCTAGTACTAGGTAACTTCTTGACTTATTCTTATTTCTACGGATATGATGACAAGTACACTACTGAATCATATCTAGGTCGTGCTCGCTATAACTTCAATGAAAAGTACTTCGGTGAAGTTTCTTTCCGTCGTGACGGATCTTCTAAGTTCCACAAGGACAACCGTTGGGGTAACTTCTTCTCAGTAGGTGCAAGCTGGAACATGAAGAAGGAAGAATTCTTGAAGAATGTAGACGCAGTTAACCACTTGAAGCTACGCGCTTCTTATGGTGAAGTAGGTAACGACGCTGGTGTAAACTACTATGCTTACCAAGCTCTTTATACAGTAGACAAGAACGCAGGTGCTGCTGCTCTTGTAAAGGCATCTCTTGCAGCTCCAGATATCAAGTGGGAAACTTCTCAAACATTTGATGTTGCTGCTGAAGGTCGCTTCTTCAACCGCTTGAATGCAAGCATCGGTTACTTCGACAAGCGTTCTAAGGACCTTTTGATGGCTGTTAAGCTTCCTTATTCAGTAGGTTCTTACCCATGGGATGAGAATTCATCTAACTTGACAATGTACCAAAACATCGGTTCTATCAGCAACTATGGTGTAGAAATTCAAGTTGATGGCGACATCATCGCTAACCGTGACTGGACTTGGAACTTGGGTATCGACGCTACAATCATGAAGAATAAGATTGTTACTCTTCCTGGTGGAAAGGATATTCCTAGCGGAATGCAACGCTACAGCGAAGGTCACTCAATCTATGAATTCTATACTTACCACTTTGAAGGTGTAGACCAAATGACAGGTCGTTCTCTATATACTCTTGACCCAGAACAACGCGAAAAGGCTGTAGCTGCTGGTCAATTGGCAACTATCAACGGTAAGGAATATACAATGGATACATCATTCGGTTTGAAGGACTGGGCTGGTTCTGCACTTCCTGATGTATACGGTTCTATCAACACAAGCTTGCGTTGGAAAGACTTGTCACTTAGCGCATTGTTCACTTACTCTCTAGGTGGAAAGACTTACGACGGTGCATACCACTCATTGATGAGCACAGATTCTGCAACTTCTGCTGCAGCAAATCACGCTGACTTGCTAGATTCTTGGAACGGTGTTCCAGAAGGAATGACAGAAGATTCTCCTAACCGTATCGATCCTAACGGTCTTCCAGCAGTAGACTTCAACAACAGTACTTATAACAACTCAACAAGTGACCGTTGGTTGGTAAGCTCTTCTTACTTGGTATTCAAGAATATCAACCTTTCTTGGAATCTTCCAAAGAACTGGATGAGAGCTTGTGGCTTGAGCGGTGCAACTTTGAAGGTTGGTGCTGAAAACTTGTTCACACTTACAGCTCGTAAGGGTCTTAACCCACAATATTCTTTCAACGGTGGTTCAGACGATACTTATGTAACTGCTCGTGTATTCAACTTCGGTGTGAATGTTAATTTCTAAGAATTTAAAAGGAGATAATAATTATGAAAAAGTATATCAATAAAATATTGAGCGGTGCTTTGTTCCTAGGATTATCTGTAGCTGCAGTTTCTTGTAGCAGTGATTATCTTGAAACAGTTCCTACCGATTCAACTGGTTCTGGTACAGCAATGGCTACTACAGACAACCTGTATGCAGCATTGAATGGTACAGCTAAGGTGATGACAACTCAGCACCATGCTTTCTCTCAAGGTTTCGCCGGTGAGAATCACGTGATGAACAAGATGGAAGACTATCCATCAGATAACTATGACTACAACTACTATGCAAGTGGTTGGTCTCCACTCTTCAACCAAGAGTTCCACTTCCAAGTAAATAGTATATATGATACATATGCATGGTACTACTATTATACTATCATTGGTAACGCTAACTCAATTATCGCTAATGTTGATGCTGCTGAAGGTCTAGAAGCTGACAAGAAGTTCATCAAGGCTTCTGCTTTGACTTTCCGTGCATTCGCTTACGAAAAGTTGGCTCGTTACTACTGCTATAGCTGGGCAAAGGATCCTCAAGGAACTTCACAAGGCTTGATTATTCAACTTGATGAATCAATTGATGGCAAGCCATTCTCAACTCTTGCTGAAACTTTCGCTCAAATCTATAAGGACTGTCAAGACGCAATCACTTTGTTCGGCGAATCAGGTCTAGACCGTGCTGCAGGTGAAGTTTGGACTCCAAACGTAAATGTTGCTCACGCAGTATATGCTCGTGCAGCATTGTCAAAGGGTGATTATGATACAGCTATTACTCAAGCTGCTGCTGCTAAGAAGGGTTATCCTTTGATGAGCAACTCTGACTATGTTGCTGGTTTCATGGAACCATCTAGCGAATGGATCTTCGGTAGCTTCGGTGGCTCAGAAGAAAACAACTGGTACTGGAGCTATGGTACACAATACTCTTGTAACGGTTACTATGCAGGTGCTTCTGCATGTGGTGCTGGTGCAATCAACCGTGAACTTATAAACCGCATTCCAGACAACGATGCTCGTAAGGCATTGTTCTTGTCAGAAGATAAGTTTGATATGTCTTCTACAGCAACATGTCGAGACTTCAATACTTATGGTATCCTAGGTATGAGCGACGATGCTCTATGGACTGAAGTTGCTACTTATGTGGCAAGCGTAGTGCCTGATGCATATGCAGCAGGATACTTCTACCTAGGCGGTCAATTGAAGTTCCGTGTGTTTGATGCTCCTGGTGTTTCTTACCTACCATTTATCCGTACAGCAGAAATGATTCTTATCGAAGCTGAAGCTAACTATAAGAATGGTGCTACTGGTGCTGCACAAGCTGCACTTAACGAGTTGAACCAACCTCGTAACGCTAGCTACAATTGTACTTCAACTGGTGCTGCTCTATGGCAAGAAATTAAGGACTACCACGGACTTGAATTGTTCGGTGAAGGTCAACGCTGGAGCGCATTGAAGCGTTGGGACGAACCTGTAGTTCGTAAGTCTATCCCTAATGGTGGTGGTGCTCATGCATCTGTTGCAATCACTATCCCTGCTGCTTCTCAAAATGCAGGTAACAACTACTGGACTTGGGATATTCCAAAGAACGAAACAGAGTACAATGATGCTTTGAATCTTTACGAAGAACCTCAAGAATAATATTCTTTAAAGGAACTTTTAAATACTCAGCCGGTGGAGAAATCCACCGGCTTTTTTTGTGTTCAAACGAACCACAGCCCCCTCGGTCTAACGCCCGCTCCCCCTAACCTAGGGGGAGATTTTTAAAATGTATCAATTAACGAAATCCTCCCCTGAGTTAGGGGAGGTGGCACAAAGTGCCGGAGGGGTCTGTTGTAAAGCGATTAGCTTTCTGTTTACACTCCGGACTATTTAGCGGACCCCCTCGGTCTGGCGACCACTCCCCCTCGCCTAGGGGGAGATTTTTAAAATGTATTCTATTTGTTGCCTATCGGCTTAGATAGGCGGCGTTTCGGAATAAAAAACAAAAACTGCGTTTTTTACTTTGTTCTTCTCTCGGCTTGCACTATCGTTGCTTTATAGCTTAGATAGGCGGCATTTCGGCAATAAAAATAAGTAAACATATTTTGTATTGCTCTCAACTTCCACTATCGTTGCTTTATAGCTTAGATAGGCG
>JAFOXR010000021.1 GCA_017391675.1 Muribaculaceae bacterium | reverse complement strand
TTACACAGGCATTGAAAGCCCTCTTTACTATGCAGGACAGGAACTTGACTTCACTGTTAAGTTTGGCTTGCCTGGTTACAAGGGCGACTGGACCGACCATGGCTGCTATGTTGCTCAAGCTTTCGTGAATGGTACTGAATGCGACATTACAAGCACAACAGTAAGCAACAGCATCAGCGAAGAAGGCTACGAGGGCGAACGCTACGCACGCACTCAAGAAGTTGCGTTCAAGGCTACTATGCCAGAAGCTCCTATCACTCTATCTTATGCGACTTCTGAATCTCACGAACAAGCTGAAGATGTATCAGAGGCTGTAAAGGCTATCAATAACGCTACTATCGAGTACAACAACTGGGGCGTGGGTGAAGCTCCTAAAACTCCTTACTTCATTGATGAAACAACTTTGAAGCCTACCGACAAAATCTACTATGCTGTAACATTCTACGACGATCGTGACAACATGCTTCAAGTGCCTAGCCCTCAAGTATCAGAACAAGCAAAGGTCTACACCTACCAGGACACTGAATACACTCTATATCCAGCAGGAGGTGAAGTTACAATTGACACATACCCAATAGGCTATAGCGCAGATTGGAGCAGTAAGGGTTATTACCTTAATACTGTATACTCTATGTCAAACTCTGCAGAACTTCCAATAGCGGCTAGCAATGTTAACGATGACTTGCAGAACATTACCGACGGCAACTATCACCGCACACATACAGCTACAGTCAAACTGCCTGAGACAAGCAACGGTCCTATTACATTATACTGTTCTGTCGCAGAAACAGCTCCTGAAAATGCTGTATTCAATGACATTACCGAAGATGTAACAAATATCAACAACGCTACAATCATCTACAACAACTGGGGTGTCGGTGAAGAGCCAGCAACTCCTTACTATATTGAACAGGACGGCAACTCTTTCGTTAAGAGCGACAAGATTTATTACGCATTCGAACCTGCAATTATGAATCCTGAAGGAAACAGAGAAACAACTGGAGTAAGAAGCGAAGCTGAATATGTGCATACCGAAAACAAGAAGACTTTCACATACAACGAAACAGAATACCCATTGTATGCAAACGGTGATGTTGTAGGTATCAAGTGCTACCTTGACGGATTCACAATGGAAATGGAAGATAATAATGAAGGCTGGAAAGTAGCTCAGGTGAATGAAAACAATGCAAACGCATGGGAAATCTCAGAAGATTCTGAATATGCAGAAATCATTGCAGACATTACCAACGAAGAAGGATTTGACAATGAAACTGAACGCTTCTGCCGCGAGCACACCGTGTTTGTAACAGTTCCTTTGGTTACCGAAATGCGCCGTCAACCTATCAGCCTCACCTACACTACTGCAGGCAAAATCAAAGATGACACTGCAACCTCTATTGAAGACATCACCGGTGACGCAACTTATGCACACGGAGTGATTACCAGCGACGGCATCATTGAAGTCTACAACATTAACGGAATTCTAGTAGCACGCAAGAAGAACCAAGTTAATATGGCTGAACTTAACAGCGGTATCTACCTAGTTCGCTGCGGCAACAAGACAATGAAAATTGTTCGTTAACCTCACTCATAGTTGCAATGGTTTCCTAACATTGCACCATAGAAACAACAGCAAAAAGGCGTGCCTATGCACGCCTTTTGTATTACATGAAAATCTCTAATTCCTAAATTATGCCCTATTTTTGGGGATTAGATCATTTTTTGGAATTGGGTAATTCTATCATCTAGGATTCCAGATCATTGCCACAGCGAGCAGCACGGCAAAGATGAGCATATTTCGGCCTGTGGCTCCGAGCAATGGGTTAAGCGCGGCTCCTTGCCTTGTGATAAGGCGTTTCCATGTAATGGTGTGCATCACTAGATACAGTAACGGTATCGCAAATGCCCACACTGGAAGCACCAGCCAAATAGGAGAAAGGAAGAATACGGCAAAATAGCCCGATATGAGATAGGCTGAACCTGCAACTTTACGCCCGAATATAACGACTGTGGTACGCTTATTGGCTTCCTTGTCGTCTTCCATATCCCTATAATTGTTAACCAACAGGACATTCACACCCATTAACCCTATTGCTACCGACACAAGCAGCGCAAACGGGCTCCATGCTCCTGCCTGCACATAATATGTAAAATTCACAGGCACAAGTCCGAAGAAAACAAGAACAGCTACATCTCCAAGCCCATGATAGGATAACGGATACGGTCCTGCACTATAGGCCAGTGCAAATACGGCTATCGCAATGCCAACGGGCACTAGCCACCAGCCTCCGAACGGAATCAGGCAACACCCTACGGCACAAGCCAACGCCAGTGTAGCGAATGTTACATTGCGCAATGCACGAGGCGTGATATCGCCCTCGGTCACTCCACGGCGCGGACCTACGCGCCCTTTCTTGTCGCTACCGCGCTTGAAATCGTAGTATTCATTGGCAAAATTGCTTGTCACTTGTGCCAGCACAGCAAACACAAGACATATAATTGCAGGCAAAAGGGTGAAACGGTGTTCCCATTTAGCCACACCCATGGCTGCTATGACACCGGCAATCGACACCGGCAATGTGCGCAAACGCGCAGCCTCTATCCAAGGATTCATTTTTCTCTAGATTTTAAATAACATTCCGCCTATATTGTCAATCGCTGCTCCTGTTACCGATGACAGGCAGCTAGGCTCTCCTGCCATATACAACGCTCCAAGCAACGCAAATATTATAGCTTCCTTGTATTCGATTATCTTCTTGTCGGGGATTACCACATCAGCTCCGCTCAACTGCGAAATGCGTTCTATAAGGAATTTATTGAATGCTCCACCTCCAGTGATAAGCAACGACGGCGACGATTGCGAAGCATTTGCCAGCACCACCCTTGCTACTTGCATGGCAGCATGCTCGTAAAAAGTGCGCAGCAAGTCTTCTAGTGTCAATCCATAGCTTTCCAATAAAGGATACACATTGGTTTCCACCCATTCACGCCCTAGCGACTTCGGTCCTTCCTGCTTATAGAAATCCATTCCGTTAAGCGCATCAAGCAACGACTTGCACACGCTTCCCTTCCTTGCTATATTCCCGTCGCAGTCAAATTCCAGTCCCACTTGTCGGCAATAGTGATTTATAACATAATTGACCGGACTTATATCAAATGCTATACGGCGCCCGTCTTTCTCAAAAGAGATATTTGAGAAGCCACCTATATTCAAGCAGAAATCATACTCGCCGAAAAGGAACCGGTCACCAATAGGTACAAGCGGAGCACCCTGCCCGCCAAGCATTATGTCCAGACGGCGAAAATCGCTCACCACCGGAACTAGAGTTACCGCAGCAATGGCAGCACCATCGCCTATCTGATACATTATTTTCTTGTGCGGCTCGTGAAATATCGTGTGACCATGCGAAGAGATAATATCGGGCTTCACGCCAAATTCCTCCATGAACTCCTTCACTCGCTCTCCCAAGTAAAAGCCGTATTCGCTATGGAAAGCCACATATTCATGAGCACTCATGTTCTGCGCGCCAATCCCCAACTTATACTTGTATTCATCGGGATAGCTATATCCTCGCGCACAGTCTAGCGTAAACGACCATTTGCCGTCATTTCGGCGGAATGTACACTGGCACACATCAAGTCCGTCCAGCGAAGTACCCGACATAAGTCCTATCGACTTTATTTCAATATCTCCCATCTTCATTACCTGTATTCTTTACTGACGAATAGACAAGTCCTATTCCTTGCCTATTCCGAAACATGCCTTTATTGCTTTTCTTATGCTTTGAGCCGAAGAACTGTCACCCTTGAGTATCTGCAGAACGCAGCGTATGTATGCGTCCTTGTTGCTCAGTCCGCACAGTGCAGCCACATTGCTGTTCACAAGCATGGATTTCTCGTTATAAACCTTCAGCACTGCGTTATAATCGCCTGCAGCGACATAGCGGTGGAACTCGCGGCACAATTCCTCATACACTGCACGAGGATTCAGCTCGTTAAGCAAATCACTGATATGGTCCTCTAGCGAGACGATATCCTGGAAACGGCGGTCAATGCACACTCCTGCCATGCGTTTCATGCGATGACGCACATGCTCAAGAGCCTGCTTGCGCAAATCGGACTTGAACATCTTCATTACCGAACTCTTCACCTTTAGCGCTACATATTTATCGTCTTTCTTGCGTGCACGCGCCACAGCCTTTATCACATCTTCAAGCATGAGAATATTCTCAATCTCGGCCACCTCAGGCACCAGTATTTTCTTGTCACGAAGGTACTGGACTTCCTTATCGCTACGGCGATCCCTGTCCACTATACCATGACTGTCGAGATGATGAAAATTCTGCAGGTCGTTGAACGCTCTGGTTGATTCAATCACCTTATTGCAACTGCCTAGAGGCTTCACCGTATATTCGGTAAATATCAATGAGTACAATTTCGAATCTATACTGTGAGAAGCATCGCCTTCAACAAAAAGAATCGGTTTGCGGCTGCCCAGCAAGTCAAAATACAGTTCATCGGACAAAGTGCCGCCCGCATCAACGATTTCATAATCCCAGGCATTGTGCATAAGGTCGTAGTTGCGCACCCACACGCATACATTCTCGGTACGCGACGACACGAAGTCAATATCGTGCGTATTGTAGATGAATGTGCAGTCGGGACGCATTTCCTCAATCACATTCCACAGCGCCTGCATTATAGAGTGGTGAATGTATATCTCGGGATCATCAACAAAGATTATGGCATCTTTCTTAGCATACAGCACAGCAGCTATATAGTAAAGCACAGCCTTCTCGCCGTCGCTCAGTTTTATTTCGGTAAATGTTTCATCGGTTTTCTCATTGGTGAAAAGCATCTTGCCGCCGTCACGCATGATTCTGTTATTAGGGAATATATCTTGCCACATTCTTGCCACCTTGTCAAACTTTGTCAACGGCATTTTTTCCCCATTTGTCATATCCAGTTTAAGCAAAGCCTTGTACTTAAGCAAGTCCAGGAATTCATCGTGCAGAAGCAGGAATATCAACCTTTGGAATTCAGTGGCCGAATCATTCTTATAATAAGGCGACGATGCTGTAGCCTCCTCATACTGCCTGTCAATAGAGTCTTCCAGTTCATTCCTTTCGGTTGCCGGGAACAAAGCTTTCAAAGCCGATATCCTATACGCCTTGTGGCAGTATTTATCCACTAGCCAATGGGCAAATCGTGTCTTCCCTGAGCCATTAGCACCTATAAGCGTAACCTGTCTCACATCTTCAAGAGTTTGAGCAGGCATTCCATCCATTCTGTCGGGCAATATGATATTCATAACTTATTAGATTTAATCTATCGTAAAAATACACAATTTTCTTATTATATCACACAATGCCCCATAAAAAAGTTCAAGGCGACATGCAAATAGCACATCGCCTTGAAAAGCCAGTTATAATCGTTCAGAGATTATTTCTTAGTAACAGTGCAAGTGTAAGGAAGAGAAGATAGGTCAAGAACTACTTCGTAAGTTCCCACTTCTTCAACCTTAAGGTTGCCTGCACCATTTGTCAAGTTATCAACTGTACCACCAAGATTTACAGCCCAATCGTCTGTCATACGGAACTTGAATTCATTTCCGCCGTTTTCAACGCTTGTCACTTCAATAGTACCTGTGTACTTGATATCATTAGCAGCTGTAATAGATTCAGTCATTGCAACTACATCAGCCCAGCCGTTAAAGCCACCAATCAAACCAACTTTCTCAATCTTAGTTAGAGTGTAAGTCAAGTTAGGGATATTTACTGAGCACCAGTATAGACCAGCTTCTGCGCATGGAAGGTTACCAGCACCGCCATCAGTAGAAAGTTCGCCTTCTACATCAGTCTTACCATAGTTAGTGTGGTTCCAGTCTGCAGCGTTAGAGAACTTAAAGTCACCAGTCAAGTAAGCATATCCAGTGTAAGTGATATAGTCAGTTGTAGCTAGCATATTTGAATTTGCATGATTCCAGCCATTAGAAGAACCTGGAGTCCACAAGTTGTCAAATGCAGGAGTGATAGCATATTCACGATAAACATCGCTTTCTAGACCTTCAATCTTGCTGTACATGTTGATAGAGAATTGATACTTACCAGCTTCTGAAGCGATAGCAGCAAAGCACTTTTCTTCTTCAGAATTAGTAATCAACATACCGCTAGTAGCACCTTCTTCACCTTCAATCACGCCGTATACTGCATCGGCAGCATCAGAAATAGCACCAGCATCGATAGTAGATTGAGGAACAACTACCCACCAGAAACCAGCGTCTACTTGGTCAGGTGTAATATCAACGATTACCGAGAATTTAGTATCGTCATACACATCCTTATCTGAGTGATTGAACTTGATAGCCTTAGTAAGGTCAAAGTTTTCTGGATCATCACCCCACACTAGATAGTATGCTTCTTCGATATCAAAACCCGGGTGAACAGGAGTCACATTAACCTTTGCACCAGCGAAATAAGAGTCAAGACCATTCACGCGCACCTTTTGAGTACCAGTGATTACATATGCTGCATAACGAACATACACATCTTGAGCCTTTGGATTACGGCCTTGAACTGTAGTATAAGCAGTCTGCAAGTCGGCAACAGTTGCATAAGCAACACTGTCAACATTCACTACAGGAACTTCAATAGCCGATTCATAATTTTCGTTGTCGGCCATGAACATAGCGAATTCAACTACTGAACCTTCAGGAAGGTTGCTAGCAGCATCAAATCTAGCTACTTCAACCTGCTTGTCGGCATCAGCTTCAGTAAGAGTGATCGCAGCAGGAAGCTTGCTTGTAGCAGCGAAGTCTTCGGCTGTAAACACTTCCTCTTGCGCATTTGTTTGAGGTAGAGCCTCTACCCATTCTTCTTCACAAGAAGTGAAGCCTAGGGCTAGAGCCATCATCAAGAATATATTTAACTTCTTCATATAGTTCTAATATTATTAAATGTTACAACCATTATTATTCTGTTACAGCTTGCATAGTTACTTTGTAAGAAGCACCTGACAAGTCTACTGTAATCTTCATCTTACCGCCTGCCCAGTCAGGGAATGCGAAAGAACCCTTACCCTTAACAGCTGCACCTGTGTAAATACCATCGGCATCAAGTGCGCAGTTAATAGGATTATCTTCTTCTTGTGAACCTACAGAAGCACCGCCGTCCCATCCAGTCAATTCGGTATAGAAACGGAATGTAGCCTTACCTGCAGCGATTTCAAATGTAGCAGAGTAAATCTTACTACCGATAGCATCAGCTGCTTCATATAGCTTCCAGTCGGCAAGAGCTGCTGCGTTACCAGCATCAGGACCAGTCCAGCCACCGCAGTCACCAATCAAGTAGATGTATCCAGGAAGTTTCAATGCGAAGTAGCCCTTTACTTGTTCTAGCACAACTACATTAGAAACGATAGCCGACTTTTCTGGTTCAGCCTTAATTTCAGCGCGTAGTCTAACATAAACAGCGCGAGCATCTTCATCAGTATATCCTTCTTCGGTTTCTATGCCGCGAAGTTTACACATTGCCATTGCTAGTTCTTCACCACTCAATTGGATATTACCAAGATCATGATAAGGTTCTTCATTCACTTCAACCCATTCAGTTGCATCTTCCGAGAAAGCTACTTGAGCAAAGTAATCGGCTGCAGCTGCATAGCCATAGTCTGGTTGTGATGCAGTAAGCTTCACAGTTGTTTCCGGAGTAAGCTCAATGTATTGCTTCTGCATAACAGGATTGTTAAGCACGAAGCTTGTAGGAGTCTTTAGCACCGGATTTTCCACCTGAGGCTCTTCACATGAAGTTGCAAACAGAAGAGCTAGAAGGCTGAAAAATATATAATTTAGCTTTTTCATGTTTTTCCTTTTTTTTAATCCGTTAGTATTCACTGATTAATAACCTGGATTCTGTTCAAAGTCTGGTTGAGCAGAAATCACATCACTTGGAATTGGGAACACATTCATGTGTTCAGGAATTGAACCACCCTTAGCAACATTGTTCTTCCAAGACCACAAGTAGCTGTTACCAGTAAACTTGCCGAAACGAACAAGGTCTGAACGGCGAACATTTTCCCAGTATAGCTCACGGCAACGCTCGTCAAGAATGTTGTTAGCTGTCATTTCAGCTGGAGTCCACTTAGCTACGCCTGCGCGTTCACGCACATAGTTAACATATTCTAGAGCAGCTGCAGCATCACCTGTACCACCCACGATATTACATTCAGCATACATCAAGTAAACTTCTGCCAAACGGAACAATGGAAGGTCTGTATCAGGGAATTGTTCTGAACGAGCTGGAGTAGGATTTGCTGGATCAGCGCTATAAACACCACCGTTTTCAGTGCTCCAACCACCATCGGTTCCCTTCAACAAGTTAGTGAACTTAACTACGCCATAACCATCGGTAAATGTAGAGAAGCCTGTGTTTTCTTTCTTGAAACCATTCTCTTCCTTACACCACATTGACCAACGCTTGTCTGCTTCTTCAAACTTGCTAGCGAATTCTGGAGTAGCGTGCATACAGCCCCATTGAGCTCCCATACCATAGTCAGCCTGATTCATGTAAGCACCGTCATCAGCCCAAGTCATGTTCTTCACATTTGCAGCACAAAGGAAAGTAGTACCACCATAAGGCTGGATATCTTCGCTATCGTAAGGAATACCCCAAAGGATTTCATTTTCAGCAGCATTTGATCCGCCTGGCATATAGTCGTGGTTGTCACCGCAGAATACATACATATAGTGATTAGCTAGACCTGAATTGTTGAAACCGCCTTTACCCTTGTGACGAGCGATGATAGCAGCACAGTGTTCTTGACACTTAGCAGAACCATCTTCAGCACCATCGGTATAAACCTTAGCGTTCAAATATAGACGAGCAAGAAGAGCTTGTACACCATCTTTACCTATACGGCCATAAACTGGTGCAGCTTCTGGATAGTTCTTCACGATGTCTTCAAGTTCGGTCTTCAACCAGTTGTATAGTTCAAGACGAGAAATTTGCTTAGGATTGCCATCTGTGTTTTCGTCAACGAAGCCACCCTTACCAAACAAGTCAACTACCCAATAGTAGCTTAGAGCGCGTAGAGCGCGAGCTTCTAGACGATATTGAGCTAGATCGGCTTCAGCACCTGGAGCGCCATTGTCAATCAAACGAATGAAATCGTTACAGATTGCGATGTGTACATATAGACGAGAGTAAGTACCGAAGATATTGCTGTTGTCCTTACCCCAAGTATTTGTTACAAGGTCAAACACACCAACGTCTGGCCAAATCCACTTTGATTCGTCAGTAGTGAATTCGTTAAGCATGTAGATTGCACGAGTGTACTGGCTAGTACCACCATCAAGACCAGAGATGTCAGAGTCACCATTAGGACCCGATTGACCTGATACTGCAATACCTGAATAACATTTTGCCAATGCCATGCGCACATCTTCTTCAGTAAAGTTAGCCGAAGTCAGAATGTTAGGATCCTTAGGGATTTGATCCAAATCACCAACACATGAAGTCGTCATTCCCAAAGAGAATGTCAAGGCAAGAGCCGAAAGTGATTTAAAAATATATTTTTTCATTTTTCTTTTCTTTTTAGGTTGGTTAAACTTAGAATGTAGCCACTAGACCAAGAGTGAATGTTACAGGGCGTGGATAAACATTATTGTCTATACCGTTGAACACCTCAGGATCCAAACCTTTATACTTAGTGATTACAAATGGGTTCTGAGCTGCACCGTAGATACGAAGTCTTGAGAAGTGCTTAGCAAGATTGTTGAATGTATAACCCACTGTAATGTTGTCGCAACGCAAGTAGCTAGCATTTTCTAGCCAGTAGTCGCTTAGGTAAAGGTTACGAGAAGGATTGATTGTACCATCGAAATAGTAATCGGCCTTCACAAGGTTACTCAAGTTAGAGTTCTTATATGTGTTAGCTAGAGTTGAATTAGCAGCTAGCACATTGTTGTACATATAGTTTCCTAGACTAGCACGGAAGTTAACACCGAAGTCCCAGTTCTTCCAGTTTACAGTAGTACCTAGAGTCATTGTTACCTTTGGATCCTTGCTGTAGCGTACACGCAAGTCATCGTCGTTGATTACACCGTTACCGTCTTGGTCAACAAATTCACCTTCGATAGGATTGCCTGCTTCGTCATATACTTGTTCGTATAGCAAGTAAGAGTAAGCTGGATAACCTTCCTTGAATACTTGTACTGTATTACCTGTAGCACCGCTGATACCACCAGTCTTAACCATTGTACCGTCATTGTTTAGCTTAGTGATCTTGTTCTTGTTGTAAGCTACATTGTAGTTAACGGTCCAAGTCAAATCCTTGCTAACGATAGGACGAGCAGTGATATTGAATTCAACACCTTGGTTTTCCAAAGTACCGATATTCTGGTTCAAGAAGTTTGTTGTAGCCGAACCTGCAGGAACAGATACATAGCTCAACAAGTCCTTAGATTCGCGGAAGTAGTAGTCGATTGCAGCAGAAATGCGGTTGTTCAAGAAACCGAAGTCAAATCCAGCATTCCATGTTGTAGTTTCTTCCCACTTAAGGTTGCGGTTGTATCCTGTAGGATAAAGAGTTGGCATATTGCCGCCTTGTCCATTAATTGAAGGATAGTAAGAACCTTGAGTAGCTTGCTTGTAAGTAGCTAGATAATCAAAGTATCCACCTATGTCTTGTTGACCTGTGACACCCCAACCTAGACGAAGTTTCCATTCATTCATAACATCTTTCACACTTTCCATCCAAGGCTCGTCAACAATCTTCCAAGCAAGAGCTACTGAAGGGAATGTACCCCAACGGTTTTCTTCGCTGAAGCGAGAAGTAGCATCGCTACGCATTGTGAATGTCAATAGATAACGGTCCATCAATGTGTAGTTCAAACGGCCGAAGAATGAAATCAACTGCAAGTTACCAGAGTTCCAGTCGTAACGGTCTACATAAGAAGTTCCTACGCGGTCAATTGTCGCTGGATCCACTGACAAGTTGTAAGTTCCATCAGCATTCTGAAGAATATTATAACCTGGTGTCAAGTATTGAGTACCATTATTCCAGCCGCTTGATGTAAAGCGTTGCCAAGAATAACCGGCTGTAACATCAACGATAGACTTGATTACATCAAATTCCTTCTTATAGTTTGCATAGAAATCAAGAAGAGTGTTGAACTTGCGTTGGAATTGGTAGTAGTCGGTAGAAGCACCGTCATTCTTAGCATTCTTATATGCAATAGGAGAGTTTTCTAAAACGATATTGTGTTCGTTTGAACGGCTCATGTCATAACCCAAGTTCAAGTTCAATCTCAATTCTGGCAAGAAATGCAATGCATAGTCAAGTTGCAAGTTACCATTACTGCGCAATACATCAGAATAGTTGTCGCGGCTTTCTAGAATACTCAACGCATTAAGAGTAGAGTTACTGTTCAATACACCGGCATTCAACCATAGGTTGTAACCATTGTAAAGAGTCTTACCTGTATCGCCTGTTGTAGGATAACTATTGTAAACAGGACGAGTAGGGTCACTTGCTAGAGCAGCGCCCACAGCATCGGTGCTTGCAAAATTATTCTTGATATAGTATCCCTTAGCATTAGCTTGTACTTTCAATTTACCATCGAAGAATTCTGGAGTAAGGTTGAAACCGAAAGTAAGACGGTCCATTCTAGAAGTCTTCAAGATACCATTGTTATTAGTATAAGAAACAGCTACACGATAAGGAAGAACGCCAGCAGTACCACCAACGCTCAAGTTGTAGTCGCTAGACACTGTAGTGCGAAGGATCTGGTCTTGCCAGTTAGTGTTAGCGTCGCCCATAGCGTTTACTGCTTCAGCTCCTTCACCATAATACTTAGTCAAGATGTTACGGTATTCGTTAGCATCAAGCACACCCCAAGTCTTGCGAGCTGTATTTACATACATGTTAGCTGAGAAGTTAACTTGTGGCTTACCGGATTTACCTTTCTTAGTTGTGATGATGATGACACCGTTAGAAGCGCGGCTACCATAGATTGCAGTAGCAGAAGCGTCCTTTAGGACTACCATGTTCTCGATGTTATCAGGAGCAATCATTGACAATGAGTTACCCATACCTTGAACGCCACCATTATCCAATGGCACACCGTCTACTACGATAAGAGGGTCGTTACCTGCACTTAGAGAAGAACCACCACGGATACGGATTGTACCGCCTCCTTCTGGGCCTGCACTAGTTGTAACAACCACACCAGGAGCTTGACCTACAAGAAGATCCTGCACTGAAGTAGCAAGACCAGCTTGGATTTCACCTGACTTGATAGTAGAAACAGAACCTGTAGCGTCCTCTTTCTTTACAGTACCATAACCGATAGCAACAACTTCATCAAGAACTGCACTGTTTGGTTCAAGTTCCACTTTGATAGTTGTACGACCATCAACTTTCACTTCCTTAGGGTTGTAACCCACATAAGAAACTACAAGAGTAGCATCTGGGGCAACTTCAACACGAAAGGCTCCATTGAAATCGGTTGCAACTCCCACTGCCGAGCCTTTTACCATTACGCTGGCACCGATTAGAGTCTCACCTGTTTCATCAACTACTGTACCTTGGACAGTAATTTTCTGCGCTAAAGCTGGAAGTGACATGCATAATGACAACAGCATTACAAGCAATGTCTTCCGATTCATCATTTGAAAACAAATGTTCTTCATGCAAAAATCGTTTTTAGTTTTACATTGGTTTATATTAAATTATTTCTCTCTTTCTATGTTCATATTCCCTAATTTCTCGAGCAGGAATCTTTATGACATTTTTTCAAAAAACCACTTTTCTTCACAAACAAATCATAGTGTCCATTTGTTCAAGTTTTCATGCCCTTTCCATCAACCACAGGTATACAAAAATTTGGAGGGGCTGCACCCAGCCTCCCAACACATGTCTTACATTAGGCAATGCTCTTAATCATAGGTTCAAGTCCATATTCAACTTGCAAATTTATATATATTTTTCTTTTCTCGGCAATATTATGCCTTAAAAACTGAATTTTAACTTTTATTAATTACATTTTGCCATCGTTCATACCGAATTTTCGCTTAGCAAGAGCCAATTTATAGCAAATATCCGCAAAAACCTATTAATATCTCATGTTAGATTCATCGGTATTAACAAAAAATCGTTACTTTTGCATAATCTTCTACAACTTAACGAAATGGGAAAATATAATTTTGACAAAATCGTTGATAGACGCGGAACCGATTCTATCATGACCGATTGTCTGACCAAAGTTTTTGGCCGAGACGACCTTTGTCCGCTTTGGATTGCCGACATGAACTTTGAAGTGTGCCCTGCTATCAGCAAGGCATTGGAAAAGCGTGGCTCACACCACATTTATGGTTATTCTTCCGCTCCAGAAAGCTATTGGAACTCCATTATAGACTGGGCGAAGCATCGCCACAACTGGACTATCGATCGCGAAGAGCTGACATATGTGAATGGAGTAGTGCGCGGATATGCCTATGCACTGAACTTCTTCACGCAGAAAGGCGACACTATCGTAATCCAACAGCCAGTATACCACCCATTCCGAAATGTAGCTATAGGCAACCACCGCCATGTAGTGAGCAACGACCTTATCAAGAAAGGTGACAGCTACGAAATGGACCTTGAAGGACTAGAGCGTATTTTCATTACTGAGAATCCTAAACTTATGGTGCTTTGTAACCCTCACAACCCTATAGGCATCTGCTGGGACAAAGAAACGCTCGTGAAAGTAGCCGACCTGGCCGATAAATACAATGTTATTGTGGTTAGCGATGAAATTCATGGCGACCTTGCTATTTTTGGTCACAAGCATACGCCATTCGCTACCGTAAGCGAAAACGCAGCTAAAGTGAGCGTTTCATTTGCGGCGCCTTCCAAGACATTCAACATTCCAGGACTATCAAGTTCGTGGTGCGTTGTCAAGAACCCAGAATTGCGCAAGCCTTTCTTCGACTGGCTTCAGGTAAATGAGTTCAGCGTGCCTACATGGGTTGCAACTGTTGCAACCGAAGCGGCCTACACACAAGGCGAAGAATGGCTTGACGAACTGATTCCTTATATTGAGGACAACATCAAAGCTGTAGAAAAATATTGCGAGGAGAACTTGCCTGGCGTTCACGCCGTAAGACCACAGGCATCTTTCCTTGTATGGCTTGACTGCACCGGTTTAGGACTTAAGCACGACGAGCTCATCGACCTATTTGTAAACCATGCCCACCTGGCTCTTAATGACGGTGAGATGTTCGGCAAGGGCGGAGAAGGACACATGCGACTTAATGTTGCCAACTCACGCAAGATGCTGCTGGATTCATTGGCCCAACTGAAAGACGCAATAAACTCCATAAAAGGCTAATCAAGTCCTCAACATGAATATAAAGGACATTCAGATAAAGGATTTCAACTATCCGCTCGACGATGAACGAATAGCAAAGCACCCGCTAGCTGAACGGGAAAAATGCAAGTTGCTATTCTACCGCAACGGCGAGATACAGGATTTGCATTTCTATGATGTACCGAGGCTGTTGCCCGAAAAGGCAACACTCGTGTACAACAACACTCGTGTAATCAATGCCAGACTGAGATTCAGAAAACCTAACGGGGGAGCCACTATTGAAATTTTCTGTCTTGAACCGGTAGCTCCACGCGACTATGCCCAAATTTTCCAGACAACGGGAGAATGCAGCTGGCTATGCTTCGTGGGCAATTCCAAGCGCTGGAAAACCGGTGCTTTGGCACAATGCATAGATGTGAACGGTACAGAAGTGGAACTCGCTGCCAGCAGAGGAGAGCAGCGTGGAAACGCTTTTGTAATAAATTTCACATGGAACAACAGCGATGTTACCTTCGCTTCATTGCTTGAAGCAATAGGAGAAATACCTATTCCACCATACCTCAACCGCAGCACGGAGGAATCTGACTCTGAAGATTACCAGACTGTATATTCCCACATAAAAGGCAGCGTAGCAGCTCCTACTGCCGGTCTGCATTTCACCGATGAAGTTCTTGCCGAATGCGACAAAAGGGGCATAACTCGTCGTGAACTAACGCTTCATGTGGGTGCAGGAACATTCCAACCAGTAAAATCGGAAAACATCGGCGAACATGCCATGCACACCGAGTTCATATCGGTAGACCGTAGCCTGCTTGAAGACCTCATCAATGCCGAGGGCAACGTCATTGCCGTTGGCACCACATCGGTACGCACATTGGAAAGCCTTTATTATATAGGTGTAACTCTCATGAACAATCCCGATGCCAGTGAAGAGGATTTGAGGGTAAAACAATGGACTCCGTATGAAAAAGAATACTGCACCCCTACTCGTGATGCTCTGCAGGCAATCATAACGCATCTCGACAATAACAACCTTGACCGTTACATAGGCAGCACTCAAATAATGATTGCGCCATCTTTCAAGTTCCGCATCATTCGAGGCATGATTACCAATTTCCACCAGCCGCAATCCACGCTGCTTCTGCTCGTATCGGCTTTTGTGGACGGCAAATGGAAAGAGATGTACGACCATGCGCTTGACAACGGATACAGGTTCTTAAGCTACGGCGACAGCTCCTTGCTGCTACGATAATACAATAAACGGCAGCCTTTCTCGTTGATATAATTACGATGAAGAAGCATTTTTACATACTATACGCTTTTGCTGCACTCTTATGCTTTGCATTGACGGGTTGCGGAGGAGCGAAACTCAGCGTTGCCGATGAACAAATGGAACGCGGAGAATACTACGACGCTGCCAACACCTACCGCAAAGTATACAACAAGATGAAAAAGCGGGAGGAAAGACCCACTCGTGGTGTCATAGCGTTCAAAATGGGAGAATGCTATCGCAGAATCAACATGTCGGCCAGAGCTTCTGCCGCCTACCAGAATGCCATAAGATATGAATACCCCGACAGTATGTCATACCTGTACCTGGCTCAGTCTCAACACAAAGAAGGTAAATATGCCGCTGCATTGAAAAACTACGACAAGTTTCTTGATCTTGTCCCTTCTTCTAAAATTGCCAAGGACGGCAAGCGGGGTTGTCAACTGGCTCTGAAATGGAAAGAGAACCCTACACGCCACATTGTGAAAAACGCCAAGCTGTTCAATTCACGACGCGCCGATTTTGCACCGATGTTCCTGCCTGGCGACAACACTCAGCTATACTTCACTTCTTCTACCGAAAAAGCTACTGGCGACAACAAAAGCGAAATCACTGGAACGAAGAAAAGCGATGTGTTTGTAGCCAAGAAAGACGAGAAAGGTGCATGGCAAAGGCCCGAACCGGCTGAAGGCGAACTGAACAGCGAGCTTGACGAGGGTATCACTGCATTCACCCCCGACGGTACTACAATGTATCTTGCTAAGGCCCGCCGCGAACCTAACGCCAATACTTCAGTGGAAATATACACTTCACAACGCTCGGAAGCGCAATGGAGCGCACCTGTAAAATTTGAAATCACAGCTGACACAATCTCGGCATACGGTGACCCTGCAATAAGCGCCGACGGCAACTGGCTTTATTTCGTGAGCGATATGCCGGGCGGAAAAGGAGGAAAGGATATATGGCGTATAAGCCTCAAGGAAAGAGTGGGCACGCTGGAAAACCTTGGCGATGTCATCAACACGCCTGGTGACGAGCGTTTCCCATACTGGCGCAACGACAGCACAATGTATTTTGCCAGCGACGGACATGCAGGAATGGGAGGACTTGACCTGTTCCGTGCCGAAGTCACTCCTTCGGGCGCATGGAACATTGAGAACATGGGGGCTCCCATGAACTCGGCAGGCGATGATTTCGGAATCACTTTTGGCGAGGGAGAATCAGGATTCTTCAGTTCCAACCGTAATGATGCACGAGGATATGACCACATCTACAGTTTCAATCTGCCCGACTTGCAGATTTGGATTTCTGGCTCGGTTCTTGACAAGGACGAAGAGCCCGTTCCAAATGCTGTAATACGCATCGTGGGCGACGACGGCTCCAACCAGAAAGCGATGGGCAAGCCCGACGGTTCTTTCCGTTTCAAGCTGCAACGAGGCGTGAAATATGTAATGCTGGCAGGTGCTAAGGATTATCTTAACGGAAAGCAGGAGTTCGAGAGCGACACCATTGAAGAAGATGCCGAATACTTTGTGGACTTCATTCTTGCAGCAATGCAGAAACCGCAAGTTGTAGAAAACATTTTCTACGACTTCGACAAAGCCGTTCTACGCGATGAATCCAAACAGGCTCTTGACGAGATGGCACAACTGCTCAAGGACAACCCTAACATAAAAATAGAAATGTCTTCTCACACCGACCGCGTGGGAAGCGATGAATATAACAACAAATTGAGCGAGCGCCGTGCAAAATCGGTAGTGGACTACCTCATCTCTCAAGGGATTGACCCGGAAAGACTGCAGTATAAAGGCTACGGAAAGACTCGCCCGAAAGTAGTGACCAAGCGCATTGCTCGACTATATCCGCAATTCAACGAAGGCGACGAGCTTAACGAAGACTATATCTTCGCTCTGCCAATGAAGGACAAGGATATTGCCGACCAGATAAACCGCCGTACCGAATTCCAGGTAATAAGCACAACTTACGATTACTATCAGTGAGAAATTTCACTGATTAACAGCCTATCCGTATGCTTGATGCAAAATTCTTCAAGCCAGGTTTCATCATATAATACATTCCCCGGTTAAGCGACCTGTCTTCCATTGCGAAGTTCATACCGTCACGCACACCTGTAACTGCAATTTCATGCCATAGCTGAACAAACCCCATTTTTGCATACCACTTGCACAATGTATCATTTTCGGCAATCAGCACAGCATAAGCCACGCCTCTGCTGCGCAATAGCTCCATGCATTCTTCTATCATGCCTTGCGCCACGCCATGCCCGCGATATTCGGGCAAGGTAGTCACACCGTATATGTAACAGCCTCTATCTCCGCACGATTCATCATCAAAGATGAAATAGTGCATCTGGGCAATGATTTCTTCCGCTTCATTTCTCCGCACGATGCGAGTGTCCTCGCTGTCATATTCGGCAAAGAAATAATCAACAAACGCATCATCGTCACCGAATCCACGCTTCCACCCTTGTTTCAAGCTGAAGATATCTCTATCGCTAAGGCTCATTTTTGCGGCAATTCAAGAATCCAAGGCTCGGCAATAGGCACATTTATCTTGAAATTGGACTTGTTTTTCATGAAAGAAGAAGCCTCCTTCTTGTCATCAAATCCCTTATACACTACATAATAGCGTTTCTGCGGACTCATAGCCACATAAGACGGCGACACAGTATCCTGCTCAGCCGCATTTATACGGTTACGGAACGAACGGGCATTGAACACCTGCTTGTATTCGCCCACCACTACTCCATATCTCTTCATGGCTGCACCATTAGCATCGAGCAATGTCACCAGTTCGGTAATCACGCGCACAGAGTCTCCCTCAATTACTGTATACTCATTCATTCTCTTCTCTTTCTCAATTATAGCCGTAATTCCCTTATCGGCACCCTTCTCGTTTTTCTTCACAGCTATATCGTAGGCCGCCTTATAATTTTCCTCAGTAGTCTTGCAAGATGTTGCCGCAACAAGCAGCACTAGCGACATCACGCTCAATTTCAATATTGTCTTCATAAATCTTATGTTTTTATCTGTTACCTAATTCTATTACCTCACAATCCTTTATCGTTCCCGCATCAAGAGTGATGACAACAAGCGTACGGACCACTTGCCACCCCTGCTTGCCCGCAGCACCAGGATTGATGTGCAGCAAATCCAGCAAACGGTCCGGGATAACCTTCAGAATATGAGAATGGCCGCACACCATCAATTGCGGTTTTTCTCTCATCAGCGAGGTCTTAATGCCAGGAGCATACTTGCCCGGATAGCCTCCTATATGTGTCATGAACACCTTCACGCCTTCTACCTCAAAGCACTCCTGTTCTTTGAAACGGCGACGCATCATGCCTCCATCACAATTGCCGTACACAGCCCTAACGGGAGCAATATCCTCCAGGCGGTTAATGACATCTTCAGCACCTATATCGCCAGCATGCCATATCTCATCGCAACCAGTAAAATACTGCACATACTTATCGTCCCAAAACGAATGCGTATCCGACAAAATACCTATCCTTTTCATATTCCGTTAATGAACTTATCGCAAAGTTACACCATAAGATTCAAAAAAAGCAAAGCTAAAACAAAATAAATCCTCCCGCATGTAATAAAGTGACATAAAATCACTAATTTTGTTACAAACAAATGTGATTATGGAAGATACAAACCGCATAAAAGTAATTTTGGCTGAGAATTCTACCATTAATTGTAATATTCAATAATCGTGCAGATGGATATATTTAGAAGCTTTTGTGATTATGTTGACGAGCGCATTTTTTCAAAGGAGAATATGGGTTCATATGTAGCGTTGGTTGTCGACCAATCTTTTATTGATGATTTTTGTAAAGAAAATCACACGACAGAAGTAGCGCTAATGTCTTCGGTTCGTAGTAATCATAGAAAAAACATTTATGATCATTTGGACGCAAAAGGTATTATTGCAATTCAACTTTTTGCTGCTTCTAAAAGAGCTTATAGCGGAGGGTTAACGCCAAAAGCATATTATGCCCGATTATCACAAGTGGTTGGACTAAACGAAGATTACATATCCAAAGAGTGGATGCCTAGTCATCAAGATAAAATATGGTCTTTACTTTATAAATGGTGCAACAAAAATCATTTTAGAATAACCGAGAACGAGAGACGATCGGGATCATATTGTTATGTTCAATATCCATTAACACAAGCTAAGCGTGTATTTACCGATGAAGATTTGCTATATATTGCAAAATTGTTTGTGGATAAACATCTTTACCCTGGAGAAGATATTACACAAGTTGATTTTTGGAAGATTCTCAACCGAAAGTGGTTAGATTATTATTTAGAAACAAATCATGCCAAAGAAGTGATCAATAATTCTATTTCTGCTGAAGACTATTTGTCTCAGATATATAATTTTTACCTACGATGGAATGGGAAGTACAAAATACGAGAAAGAGAGGTTTGTACTGATTCTAAATTAAATAACGTATTCGCGTATATTACGGATGATTTGACCTTTTTAGAACTTCGTGATGAGAATCTGAATTTATTGTGTAATTATTTACTCAGTGATATAAAATATTCTGATTTTGAAAAGAAATTCCATTTCAAAAGGGAAGGAATACTTCTTTTTAAGAAGGATGACATATATGACAATCGTTGGCAAGAAGTAAGATATATTGATGCAAATGAAGATGATTATACAAAACAGTCAGGAATGTATGGCATAGCGGTCTTCTTTAGAGATAGAATATCTATTGATTTTAATTACAGAATGAGTAAAAAGTGTGAAGTCCTTTTCGAAAATAGAAATGTCATTATTTATAAGATAATTAGATGTCATTTAACGGAAATCTTTTTTACAAAGAAACGAGCTTATGAAATTTTTGGTGGATTAAAGATCGGAAGAAATACTTATTTAAAAGGGGCCACACCTATTTTACGATTACTTAAGCCTACTATGGTTTGGATTGACGGGAAAGCGTTGAAAGAAATTCCTGTCGAGGGGAACTATTCTTTAAACCATCTAGATGTTGGTAGTCATTTCATAAAGCTACCAGATATGAAAAAAATAAAAATAGATGTAGTTGACACTTCTGCAAGCGTTGTAGAATGGCAAGAGAATTACAACAATTGGCAAATAGGGAAAGAACCTGCTATATGGAATAATGGAATATCAGAAACAGGAATTGTTGGTTTGGATTTTTCTTGTGCAAGCGATTTTGATGAAATATTAGATGCAAGTGTAACAAAGCGCTGGGCAAAAGCTTTAGTATTTGGCGAATATCATAAAAGAGAAAACAATATAGCTATCAATTTAACAAAATAACATCATGGAAGAATTTGATTATGAACAATATAGAGTGATTGGATATATAAATAGTAAATTGGGAGATAATGCCCATCTTGATGTCCTTGGCTATTGTGATTCTTGGCATGAATTCAATCAGCTAGCTCATTCAGAGATTTCAAGATTATTCCCAACGAGAGGAAAGATCTTTGCGCGTAAATTTTTTCCCCGTTATGAAAGCCTTAAAGGTTCAATAGTGTGTCTTCGTGTACGACCTAGCAAAACTGATGGATCAGAAATCTATGAATGGGATTGGAATGGAGATGTGATAGAATACGGGAAACAAATATCCCCTTTAGAAGGAATATTTTCTAGTGATGGTCAATATAATTACGATATTCTAAAAAATAACGATTTATTAGATATTAATGGTGAAAAGCTTGTATTTGGTGGAGATAAGATTTACCAAATAAGTTTTGATTCAAGTGAACGAGTTATAAAGTATTGGGAAGAATCTTCTCTTAATATAATAACCATCGATGGGGTAAAATACTTAGTTGGCATTTCTCTTCCCAAGCATGATGGTCTGATTGATATTATGAATGATGAGCAATTGGCTTCCTGGTATTTGTCAAAAGTTGTGAAGAAAAATTGGGCGAACATCATACAAGGTAAGTCATTTCGCAATTCTGAAAGTTTTTTAGTGCATTTATTATCTACTTTAAAAGGACTTGATGAGTCTACATTGCAAAATAGATTAAAGCGCCTAAAAAAGATTAATGCTAATATTTCTCTCACCTTTGATACACTTAATGAAATTTCTGAAGTTCCTTGGTTCGGGGATGTTGTAACGAGAAGTCTCGCTGACGAAAGAGTACATATATTAGAGCAATTGAAAAATGAAAACAGTACTGAACTCAATAAAATCAAAGCTGATTATGAGTTGAAATTATTAAATCTGAAAGAAGAACAGGATAATAAAATCAATGAACTTTTAGAACAAAAAAGTCTTAAAGAACAAGAACTGCAAGAAAAAAACTTTGAGATAGAGTTGTTGGACGAAATAGTAACTGAAAAGAAAAAGCTAGTAGCTGATCTTGAAAAATCTATTGCCACCTTAAATAGTAGAAAAAAATCTATTATTCAAGATTTCTCAATAATACATGAGGTTTTTAAAATGTCGGGGGTCTTTGAGACAAAAATAACGAAAGAAATAACAAAGAGTTTCTCTCATGAAGAAATTAACATTTCGGATAAACCTATTTCTCGTTTTCAAGCATATGTAAAATCTCTTGAAAACATCCTTAAATTTAATGGTGCTTCCAAATGTAAACCTGTTGAAATGAGCAAGGTGTTGGCTGCATATAATGTCGTACTTTGTCCGAGTCTATCTATTGCACAATCCTTCATAATGGCCTCTCATAAATGTAAGTATCTGACAGAATATGTAAGTGCTAAATGGACTTCGTTTAAAGACTTATGGGAGAATGGGTTGGAATATATGGTTACCCAAAGTATAGAAGAACCCGATATTATGCACTTTCTACTACTACAAAATATAAACATATCATATCTTCCTAACTTTATGCAGCCACTTGTGGATTTTCAGAAAAGGATTATAACTAAATTCCCAGATACAGGGATCCCTTTTCCTCCTAACCTTCGTATTCTCTGTACTATAGTAGAAAACGATGAGTTGATACCGATGTCAAAAGACGTTATCCGAAACTTCGGTTGTATTGATAAGTCTTTCTATTTCGAATATCCAAGTACTTTAGATTTTGCAGATGATGCAAACTTAGGTTACCTGATACCAGAAGAACTTATTCAAGAACGAAAACAAATCACAGAAGTACAGAATATGTTTGAACAATACATAGATGAGTAATCCAACTAAAATAGCAGAACTTCAAAATTTGCTCTATGTGTGGTTGAGTAAGTTTGAGAAGCGAAGTCTTGAAAATATCAAGGCTCATTGTGACTTTTTAAATGAAAACTATAAGTTAAATCTATCTTATCCTAATTGGAGTATCTTTTGGCCATTGGTTTTTAATGGGCTCGTCGACCATACAGGAAGAGGATATTACGCTCTTACTAAGCCTATTATCATCGACTACACTAGCCACTTTGTATATATAAACAATAAGCCTAATAGTATTAATTCAAGTCAACTCTCAATAGGAATATTTTTATCTAATAAATTAGATAATCCAAGAAATTATTCGGTGGTAAAGATAAATTCATTATCAATTTTGAAGAAATTCCCAGCAGTAAAAGATGTGGTTGACTCGTTTAATGAATCCCTTCGCGATGAACAGGATTTAGAATATTACAACATAAGGGCTGGACGAGGTATAGCAAAATTGAAGTTGAAAGGATTAACCCGTTACTTCTCCATACCAGAGGAGATATATATGCGTGAACTTCCGGACCGAACCATAAACCCCGAAGCGTTTGCCATATCCTATTGTTATAGTCGTACTATCAACAATGAACCAAATGGTATTTACGATGAGAAAAATCAAAAACTTGCTTTAGCTAAATTCGGGCTTCCATATTTACTATATCGCTCCTTGTTGCTTCACTCTTTAGCATATCGAGAAATGCCAGAGTCAAATGAAAAGTATTACTATTTTAGGAATATCCCCAAAACTTATATAAAACAACTAAACAGAATTTTCTGTAACTCAATAGTTTATGAATGATCCAATCAAGATTTATAAAGAAATTTGCAGTTCTTATCATAAATATATAGGAAGTGGACTGCCGTTTTTCCGTGAAGAATATAATCAAGAACGAAACGAACTGATAAAAGATTTTGGAACAATATCACAGCCTCCAATAATAGAGATCGTACCAAAATATCACGAGAGAGCTACACTTAAAGAACTCTGTATCGAGGAAGGAATTAGTCCAGATTTGGATGATTTTGTGAAATGTGGGTTGTTTTCACAAAATGGAAGCATTGAAAGGAAACTTTATGATCATCAGTATGAAGCATTGAAAATTGCTCATATTGAGCGTAAAAATATTGTGGTGACAACTGGTACCGGTTCCGGTAAAACGGAATGTTTTCTACTACCTATCATTGCCGATCTTGTAAAAGAATCAAAGCATTGGAGAGAAAGACGGCATCGTGCAATGAGAACAATGATACTATATCCCCTTAATGCACTTGCAGAAGATCAAATGATAAGGCTCCGTAAAGCCTTAAATAGCCGTAATGACAATCAGAGTGGTGCACTTGACTGGTTGGACAGAAATAGAAATGGGAATCGTTTTTATTTTGGAAGATACACTGGAGCGACTCCTGTAAGCGGATCAAAAGAAAAGGCTAAAGACAAGCTTCGAGAAGAAAAGAGAAGTTTAGTAAGGGACTGGAACGCTGCAAAAGAAAGTGGAGAAAAGGAACTGCTTTACCATATCCCTTGTATGGAAGATGATTCTGCAGAAATGTGGGATAGATTTTCTATGCAGGAAAATGCCCCTGATATTCTTATCACTAACTATAGTATGCTCAATGTTATGCTAATGCGCGACAATGAGCTGAAAATGTTTGAGGACACTCGCAAATGGTTGGCTGAAGATAAACATAATGTTTTCCATTTGGTTATAGATGAATTGCATACATATCGTGGAACTGCAGGAACAGAAGTTGCTTATTTGATTCGAATACTACTTGACAGATTAGGAGTTACGCCAGACTCTCCTCAAGTTCAATTCCTGGCTACCAGTGCGTCGTTGGAAGAAAACCAGCAGTCCATCGACTTCCTTGCCGAGTTCTTCGGTATAGACAAAGAGCGATTTAATGATAGATTCACTATCATTTCAAATCCTCCCCAAGCAGCAGTAGAAAAACCTACCGTGAATATTCCTTGTGAAGAACTTGCTAATTATTATGAAACAGATGATACGCTAGAAAACGACAAAGCGTTTCTTTCGGCTCTTGGCTGCGAGTCATTCTTTGCCGTAACGCAGAAGTATCAACTAGTAGAGTGGCTGAAATATGCTATGAGTACATCAAAAGGAATACTTCCTCATGATGTTGTAAGCATATCGAAGGCACTTCCCATAAATGAAGATATTGCTTTAATAACAACAGCTGCCATCATAAAGGTAATATGCAAGGGGGCGACTTCGAACGGATATATTTTACCACTTCGTGCACATTTCTTCTTCAGGAACCTATCTGGTCTTTGGGCATGTTCGTCACATGAATGCAAGGACATTTGTAATGAATATCAGTTTGTCGACAGAGCTATAGGACGGTTTTACAAGCGCCCTCGTAACGTATGTTCTTGTGGCATGAAGGTGTTAGAACTATTGGTATGTGAGAATTGTGGTGAGGTTTTTCTTGGTGGTTATCAAATCATCAGAAACGGTAGGTCTTATCTTAGTGTTGAAAAGCCTATCGGCAATGACTTTGTTGGATATGGTGTCTTGTGGAAAGGAAAAGAAAAGCCTGAGGACAGTTGGATTCATGTTTCATACGATGCGGCCACAGGTGAGTGTGTCAATGACATGGACGGGCAATACTGGCTGCATCTACAAAAGAGCGACTCAGAAACGAAATTCCCTCATAAATGTCCCAAATGTGAAGTCTCATACAAGGTTAAGGTTGGTGATGCAAACAGTCTTACTCCTGTACGCCGTCATAGTACAGGGCTTCAGAAAATAACTCAGGTTCTGGCAGACTCACTAATAAGATCGATGCGAAATGCCAAAGAATCGAACACGAAGGTTGTGCTGTTCTCAGACAGCAGACAATCTGCTGCAAAACTTTCTGCAGGTATAGAACTTGACCATTACCGGGACGTTCTGCGATGGGCTATATTACACTCTCTCAGTAGAAACGACAAAGCCGTTGAGATTCTTAACAAATATAGGGAAGGTCAACCTCTAACTGAAGAGGAGAAGGAAATGTTTAAGTCATTGAGCAGTGTCCCGACTTTCCGTGAATATATCAACTACATCAGAGATGAAAAAGATGATATGATAACGGATGATGCTTTGGAAGCACTTAATGAGTTTCTTAATGCCGTGTCTGGCCAGAACTTGGATAATATTGAAGATGAAGTGTTTAGGATCCTGTTAAAGCAGGGAATGAATCCTGCTGGCCCTAAGCCATCTGTAACCGAAAGCAGCATAGCGGGATTTTGGTCAGAGTTGTATGACTTTATCCAGCTTAAGGTTAAGCCAGGATTAAGTGACAACAAACGGCAGTTCGAGGAAAATATCCACTCTTCCAATAAAACAGAACAGATAACAAGTATTTTCTCTAACAAGAAGCGTTCCTTTGAAGAACTGAAGTTAGGTTATCTGACGCCATCAAAAGACATACCAGATTCAATATGGCGAGAGCTGGTATGTTCTGCTATACGTATATTGGGCGAGAAAAGAAGGATTAAGGGGATTCCTTCTATGGACCCTGCTACCGAAAGTTTCCCGAGAGAAGTAAGGAGCTTGGTGAAGACCATATTTCATATCACCAGTAATTGCGCAGTTGAAGAAAAGATAGAGGAGCTGAGAAGACTTCTTAGAAGTCGAGGAATCATAGACTCAACCACTGTGAGGCTGACAGGCGAAGGTATATCTTTTGTGAAAGCAGAAATAGGTAGCAAATATTGGGTTTGTCCTAAGTGTAAAACCATCCACATGCATCATGCCAATGGCTTTTGCATCAACTGTAACAACAAATTAGGAGAGGCTCTTGCCTTGACCGAACAGGATGTGTCTAACCCTGATGACTATTATCTTACACTGCTTAACAGCACTGATAGTGTTTACCGCCTGCATTGTGAGGAAATGACAGGTCAGACTACAAAAGAGGATTCTCGGAAACGGCAGCGTCTGTTCCAAGAGATATTCCTTGATAATGAAAATAGTATTGTGGACGGTATAGACCTATTGAGTGTGACAACCACAATGGAGGCTGGTGTTGACATTGGCTCTCTATCAGCTGTAATGATGGGCAATGTACCACCTCAACGTTTTAACTACCAACAACGAGTAGGTCGTGCAGGTCGTCGTGGTAACCCACTGTCGGTGGCATTGACTGTTGCACGTTCATCAAGCCACGACCAGACCAACTTTATAGAATATAATCGCATGGTTTCAGACACTCCCAAAGACCCATATTTGGAAGTACGCACCATAGAAATTGCACAGCGTATAGTTATAAAGGAAGTTTTGTATAAGGCACTGAGAAAAGAAAGCGGCGCAAAAGATGGTGTACATGGTAATTTTGGACTTGTTGAGAACTGGAACTATAACAAACAGTATGTGACAGAATGGATAGATGGTAATGAAAGTGAGATATGTCGTATTGTTGATGTGGTCACAAAGGGTACCGAAATAAACGATATACTGAAAAATGAAATTATTGACTATGTTCGTTGTTCTCTCATTGATGAAATAACCGAAATAGCAAATAGTGATACTTATACACAAGAATTGTTGAGTGAGCGTTTGGCTAATGCAGGTTTGTTACCAATGTTTGGATTTCCTACTAGAGTTAGGAATTTGTATTTGAAAGACCCGGTGTTGCAAGGGAAGTTGCCTTCTATAGATGTTGTATCAAGGGATATAGATATGGCGATAAATTCATTTGCGCCAGGGCATGAGATAGTGAAAGACAAAAAAGTCTATAAGTCAATTGGTGTTGTGGAATATGAATACAACAATTTAAATCACACGGTTAAGCCCAAACGCAATTCGCTGAATGTTTATAACCAGCCGTTATGCCGTTGTCACAATTGTGGATATTCCACTATTGTTGATACGGAACCACAAGAGTCATGTCCTGTCTGTGGAAACGAAATGGAGAAAGTAAAGATTTGTTCACCATTAGGTTTCTTTGTCGACTACGAAAAGAAGCCAGAGGATTTTAGTGGCGATTATGATTGGTACTCACCTAATAGCGACATTAGGTTAGATTGCGAACAATATCTTCACGATTGTGGAACTGTCGCGAACATGACAATTCGTAACAATATATCTCCCTCTCAGGGTAGGGTTCATCTTGTAAATGACAACAATGGCGATTTGTATTGTCTGGGAAAGGATGACAAAGGACGATATGTTTCAAGAGAAGTTCTTGAAGATTGGAAAAAACAAACTATTAGGCTTCAGAATGAAACAAAATACGCTTTCGTTGCTTCGAAGACAACAGGTGTGTTAACATTGTCTGTTGACAAGACGCCAAAGAACATAAACCTGTCACCTATATTTGAGACAAACACTAATAGCTATGCTGTTAGAGCAGCATTCTTGTCGTGGGGCTATCTTACACGAAAAGCCATATCCTCTTACTTGGATATAGATTCGTCTGAACTCAATGTTGGTTTTTATATCGTTCCACAGACCAAGAAGGCAGAGATATTCTTTGTCGAAAATTTAGAAAATGGTGCTGGCTATTGCAACTTCCTATCAGGAAGGCGTTATTCGAATATACCAATGGACGCAATTATAGCTCCACTTTCAGAAGGTGGAGCTATTTACGAACAATTAACATCTCGTGAGCATCAAGATGGCTGTACTTCTTCATGCTACGACTGTATCCGTGATTACTCAAATCAAAATGTTCATAGTATACTTGACTGGCGCATGGGATTGGATATTTCAAGACTAGCAAGTAATGAGAATGCCAGAATAGATTTTTCTGTCTCTTATTGGAGTGATTATATTTCCTCAACAATTAAAAATATGCTCATAAACAATCAATATACTGTAGAAGATAAACTTGGAACGCTTGTAGGAATAGACCCATATGGAGATAACTACATTCTTGTACATCCACTTTGGTCTGAGAACTATGTAGAGTCTTTGATTAAAAAATTAGGAAACAAATACATCCCCCTATCAATTTTCAGTATCACAAAGACATAATTACATCGGCTTTAGAGTATCAAAAGATAACAGAATTCTTTAAATTCTTCTTGGAGCAATCTATAAATAAAATTATTTCAACTTCTTATTTATTTATTAAATTTTAGTAATTTTGGAGCAAAACTTAACTATATGGATTTAATCAAGAAAAATAAAAAGTATAAATGGGAATTTGAAAATATCGGAGGTACTTCTAGAGTACGAATTTTCAAAGGTGATGACATTGCGCATCTTGACGAATTGGACACTAAAATGTGGACGGTGCTTTCTTGTCCGGTTAAAGGTCTGGAAATTGACGAAAAGTCTCTTGCTTACATGGATCACGATTCCGACGGGAAGATCCGTGTGAACGATGTTATCAGCATTTCTAAATGGATTACTTCGGTCCTTAAGAATTCTAATATTCTTCTTAAAGGACAGGATTCTATTGATATCGAGCAAATCAACACCGACATTCCTGAAGGTGTGAAATTATACAACTCGGCTAAACAGATTCTTGAGAATCTGAACAAGGAAGGTAGCGTTATCTCTCTTGCCGACACTGCCGACATCGCAGCGATATTCGCTAAGACGCGTTTCAACGGCGATGGCATCATCACCGAAGCTTCTACCGATGACGAACAAGAAAAGGCTGCTATTACTGCAGCTATTGCTTCTACTGGAGGCTCGGTTGACCGAAGCGGAGCTCAAGGCGTGAGTGCCGAGCAGATTGAGGCTTTCTATGCCGACCTTGCTGCCTATGAGGCTTGGAACAATGCAGCTGTTACTCCTCCGTTTGCCGACAAGACCGATGCTGCAATCGAAATGTACAATGCTCTTGACGCTAAAATAAGAGATTTCTTTATGCGCTCGAAGCTAGCTTCATTCTCTCCCGACAGCACTGCGGCTCTTGATGTGCAGACTGCAAGAATCGAAGCAATCAGCGCCGAAAATCTGCAATGCAAGCAAGAAGAGATTGCGCAATATCCTATTGCTCGCATAACAGGCAAGGCTGAAATAGACCTTTCTGCGCCAATCAACCCTGCGTGGGCCGATAAATTCAACAGCCTTAAGGCAATCGCCATAGCCCCCGACAAGACTTCGCTTACCGAAGCCGATTGGGACGAAATAGGTGCTCAATTTGCAGCATACACAGCATGGAAAAACGATAAGGCCGGAGCTAGCGTTGAGGCACTAGGACTAGATGCCGTTAAGGAACTTTTGGATCAAAACAAGAAAGATGCTCTTCTAGCACTTGTTGAACAAGATGCTGCACTTAAAGAAGACGCCGAAAATATCGAGGTGGTTGACAAATTCCTGCACATCTTGAAGGATTTCTACCGCCTGCTTAAGAACTTCATCACTTTCCACGACTTCTACGACAAGAGCAAGAAAGTGAAAGCTATATTCCAAAGCGGAACCCTTATCATTGACCAAAGAGCATGCCACTTCTGCATGAAGGTGACCGATATGGCTAAACACAGCGCATCGGCTGCAACAAGCGGACTATATCTTGTTTACTGCGACTGCACCACTAAAACCCGTGCAGAAAAACTGCAAATCGTGGCTGCTATCACAGTGGGAGATGTTGGTTACCTTACTGTAGGCAAGAATGCAATCTACTATGATAACGAAGGAGTGGAATGGGACGCTGTAATCACCAAGGTTGTCGATAATCCTATAAGTATCTCACAAGCATTCTGGAGCCCATACCGCAGAATGGCTACTGCTATAGAAAATCTTATCAACAAGAGTGCAGCCGAAAAAGATGCAAAGATAATGTCGCAAGCAACCGACAAAATCAATGCTATGCCTGCTTCTATTCCGGCTACCCCTGCTCCTGCTGCCAACGGAACAGCCACTCCTGCTGCCCCAGCAGCACCTGCACCGCCGTTTGATATCGCCAAGTTTGCTGGTATCTTTGCCGCAATAGGTATGGGTGTAGGTATGATAGGTACAGCACTTGCATCTATCGCTAAGGGTATCTTCGCTCTTGAATGGTGGCAATTAGCCTTATCTTTTGCAGCGTTGCTTCTCATCATCTCAGGACCTGCAATGGTAATGGCATGGATGAAACTTCGTCGCCGCAACATTGCTCCGCTATTGAATGCCAATGGTTGGGCTATAAATGCCGCATCTAAGATAAGTATTCCTTTTGGTGCGACTCTTACCGATACTGCCAAATACCCTAAATTGCGCATGAAAGACCCTTATGCTAAAAAAGGCATGGCAACATGGAAGAAGTGGCTCATCGCCTTCATTTTCCTTACAATAATAGCAGGCACTGCAGCATACATTTATTTTATGCGCCCGGATTTATTGCCAGGAATATAAACATCCATTAATTACCTGGCAAAGCTTTCCATTTGTCAGGTAATTCTATTTTTTATATAAATAAATTATACATACAACAATCTAACAACAGCTACTATGACTCTTCAACAACTTGAATATATAATTGCAGTAGATAAGCACCGTCATTTCACTAAGGCAGCCGAACAATGTTTCGTCACTCAACCCACTTTGAGCGCCATGATTCAGAAGTTGGAAGAAGAACTTGATGTGAAAATTTTCGACCGCAACAAGCAACCTGTTTGCCCTACTCAAGCCGGAGCTCTCATAATAAAGCAGGCTCGGGAAATACTAGTTCAAGTTGGTAAAATCAAGAACATCATAGAAGAGGAGAAAAACGAATTAAGCGGAACTTTCCGCATTGGCATACTGCCCACTATCGCTCCTTATCTTATCCCACGCTTTTTCCAGCAGATGGTAAAGAAATATCCTAAACTGGACATTTCGGTAAGGGAGATGAAAACCCCCGACATAAAGCAAGCATTGCTCAAAGGCGACATTGATGCAGGAATTCTTGCCGAACTTTCCGACATGGACGAATACAACCACACTCATCTTTTCTACGAGGAGTTCTTCGCCTATGTGTCGCGCAACGACATCTTGTTCAACAAAAAGGTAATCACCTCGGCCGACTTGTCAGGCGAACTCCTATGGTTGCTTGACGAGGGACACTGCTTCCGAGACCAGATTGTGCGTTTCTGCAGCATTATGGCTTCTAGAGAAAACAGGCTCACCTATCAGCTTGGCAGCATGGAAACTTTCATGCGCATGGTAGAAAGCGGTAAAGGCATGACCTTTGTACCTGAACTGGCGATACCTCAAATGAGCGATGCACAGAAGGAACTGGTGCGCCCATTTGCGATACCGACTCCTGCAAGACGCATCATTATACTCACCGACAAGAATTATATCCGCTATTCGCTTATAGACATGCTACAGGCTGAGATTCAAGCATCTATACCTCAAAACATGCTTAACCTAAAGCCTACTCAAGTGGCTATATAGACTTCATCTATCGGGTCATAAAACCATTCAATTGCAATTATTGTTATTCTTGCCAAAAGTGCATTTATATTTGCATCAGAAAACAAGAAAACAATAAATGTAGAACAATTAATACTTAAAAATTATGACACCGATTATCAATTCTCAACTACCTGAATTTAAAGTTCAAGCATTCCATAATGGAGAGTTCAAGACAGTCACTAACGAAGATGTAAAAGGCAAGTGGGCTATTTTCTTCTTCTACCCTGCCGACTTCACTTTCGTTTGCCCTACCGAACTTGTTGATGTTGCTGAGAAATATGAACAATTCAAAGCAATGGGTGTGGAAGTATATTCTGTGAGCACCGACTCTCATTTCGTTCACAAGGCTTGGCACGATGCATCAGAAAGCATTCAGAAGATCAAGTATCCTATGCTTGCCGACCCTACTGGCGCATTAAGCCGCGCATTTGGCGTAATGATTGAAGAAGACGGAATGGCTTATCGCGGAACTTTCGTTGTTAATCCAGAAGGAAAGATCAAGATTGCCGAAATCCACGATAACAATATAGGACGAAATGCCGACGAACTATTACGCAAGGTTGAAGCTGCTCAATTCGTAGCTACTCACAATGGCGAAGTTTGCCCTGCTAAATGGAAAAAAGGCGAAGCTACACTTAAGCCTAGCATCGATCTTGTAGGAAAAATCTAATACACATTAATAAGGGACATGGTTTCCTCTCTTACTGGGAATCATGTCCTATTTAAAAAATTCTCATCATCTTTTAATCACTTTCACTATGCTCGACACAAGTATCCTTGACCAAGTACGCAGTATTTTCGCACAACTGGAGGCTAATTACACTTTTGAAATTAAGGCTTCGGCTTCAAGAGAAGAAGCTCCGGAACTGACAGCTTTCATCAACGATGTAGCTAGCTGTTCCGACAAGATTTCATGCGAAACCGTTAATGCCGAGGGCAACTGCCTAGAATTCTCTTTGCTGAAGAATGGAAAGCATACTGGCATAAAGTTCCGCGGAATACCTAACGGGCATGAGTTCACTTCTTTACTTCTTGCAGTGCTTAACGCCGATGGTAAAGGCAAGAACCTGCCGGACAAAATGATTACCCAACGCATCAAGGATCTATGCGGGAAAGTGAAGCTACAGACCTATGTATCTCTTACTTGCACTAATTGCCCGGATATCGTTCAATCACTTAATATAATGTCCCTGCTTAATGACGATATCACGCACGAAATGATTGACGGCGCACTATTCCAGCAAGAAGCCGATGAGATGAAGATACAAGCCGTTCCTACCGTATATGCCAATGGCAAAATGCTTCATGTGGGACGCGGATCATTAGGCGAGCTTCTAGAAAAGCTTGAAGAACTAGTGGGTACAGAACATAACGAATCATGTAATGCCATAAACAGGCAATATGATGTAGTAGTGCTTGGAGGAGGCCCTGCAGGAACATCGGCAGCCATCTATTCGGCACGCAAGGGGCTGAAAGTGGCTATCGTGGCCGAGAGTGTTGGGGGACAAGTTAAGGAAACAGTAGCAATAGAAAACCTCATATCGGTGCCTCACACTACCGGAGCCCAACTGGCTAATTCACTGCGCTCTCACATAACCGACTATCCTATCGATATTTTCGAGAACCGACGCATTGAAAAGGCCGACTTGAAAGGCAAGGAAAAGCACATTACTGCCATAGGCGGCGAAGTGTTCTCGGCTCCTGCAGTAATTATTGCCACAGGAGCAGGCTGGCGCAAGCTGAATGTAGAAGGTGAAAACGATTACATAGGAAGAGGCGTGGCTTTCTGTCCTCACTGCGACGGACCTCTTTACGAAGGAAAGCATGTGGCGGTAATTGGCGGCGGTAATTCTGGCATTGAAGCTGCTATCGATCTTGCCGGAATCTGCAAGAAAGTAACAGTGTTTGAGTTTGCCGACACACTGAGAGCCGACAAGGTTCTGCAGGAAAAGGCCCAGAGTACTCCTAATGTAGAAATTTTCACCTCGTCACAAACCACCAGTATCCTTGGCAACGGAGAAAAGGTTACAGGCATAAAAGTGATGGACCGCAACACCCAGGAAATAAAGGATTATCCTCTCGACGGAATTTTTGTACAGATAGGTCTTTCGGCCAACAGCACTCCGTTCGTCAACGAACTTGAGACTTCACGCATAGGTGAAATATTGATAGATGAGCACTGTCGCACATCAGTGCCTGGAGTATACGCTGCAGGCGATGTGTCCAGTGTCCCTTACAAACAGATTATTATTGCCATGGGCGAAGGCGCAAAAGCCGCACTTTCGGCATTTGACGACCGCATCAGAGGCATAATATAATACTGGTTTCATGGCCAGTATAGCCATAAGTAGTTTTTCCCGAATGGTGTGTCGAGATGGCACACCATTCTTGTTTTACACGCATTCTGTTTTCGGAGCATAATGGCTATTTTTACCAAAAAACAATTACACAAAACAGAAACCTTTGTGCAACTTATTGCACACTAGCGAGTTATGTGTGTGCAAGATTACATTTTTTCTTATTTTTTTTACCATTTTGTCAATCCTTTTTCTATCTTTGCAAAGGACATGACTGAAAACTCGTTTTACAGTTACTCCCTATAACGATTAAAATAAGGATACCTTTATGACTAAAATCGAACAAATTGCACAGGTTGCCGCGCGCCTCAAAGGATTGAGAGATGCTCTGGAGCTGACTACTGGCCAAATTGCAAAAGACTTCAATATAACAGAGGAAACCTATATTGCCTACGAAAGCGGAGATATGGATATTCCTATCAATTTCCTGCAAAAGGTTGCAAGCCGTTTCAATGTAGAGCTTCATGCTTTGCTTTTCAACGAGGACCCAAGAATGAAAAGTTATTTTGTGACTCGGGCAGGTAGAGGCACCAAAGTGGAACGCACAGCAGCCTATAGCTATCAGTCTCTTGCCGCAGGTTTCAAGAACCGATGCTTTGACCCTATGCTTGTGACTGTAGAGCCAAACGATAAGCCTATCACTCTCAATTCTCACGAAGGACAAGAGTGGTGTCATGTAATCGAAGGTAGACTGCTAATAAAAATCGGAGACAAGGAGAAGGAACTTGAAGTTGGCGACAGCATAATGTTCGACTCTACATGCGAGCACGGAATGAAGGCCCTTGACGGGAAAACAGTGAAATTCATTACCGTTATTTCATAACGAATTAATAATACATCTATAAAAACATGCTTGAAAGATTTCTTGACAAGACCGAATTTGAATCCTATGATGACTTTATGGCAAACTTTAATATAAAGGTGCCAGAAAATTTCAATTTCGGATATGATGTTGTTGACGAATGGGCTAAGAAATGCCCTGAGAAGAAAGCGTTGTTGTGGACCAACGACAAAGGCGAAGAAATTCAATTCACTTTTGCCGACATCAAGAGGGAAAGCGACAAAGCCGCTAGCTTCTTCACCCAATTAGGAATCAAGCGCGGCGACATGGTGATGCTCATTCTTAAGCGCCGTTACCAGTTCTGGCACGCAATCACAGCGCTGCACAAGATAGGTGCTGCCGTAATTCCGGCCACTCACCTGCTTACCGAAAAAGATATCATCTACCGTGCAAATGCCGCCGACATAAGAGCCATAGTTGCTGTGGGCGACGAGGAAGTAATCAAGCATGTGAACAAGGCACGCCCAGAATGCCCTTCTGTTAAGAACTACATATCCATAGGCCCTGAAGTTCCTGAAGGTTGGGACGACTTCAATAAGGGTGCAGAAGAAGCACCGGAATTCGTGAGACCCGAACTTGCCAACACCAACGATGACATTTCAATAATGTACTTCACTTCGGGCACAACAGGAGAACCAAAGATGGTAGCTCACGATTTCACCTATCCGCTAGGACATATCATCACAGCTAAATACTGGCACAACCTCACCGAAGACAGTCTGCACATGACTCTAGCCGATACCGGTTGGGGTAAAGCCGTGTGGGGAAAATACTACGGACAATGGATTGTGGGAGCAAATGTGTTTGTCTACGACTATGAGAAGTTTGCTCCAGTTGACTTGCTAGGGATATTCGAGAAATACCGCATCACTTCGTTCTGCGCGCCTCCTACGGTTTTCCGTTTCCTTATCCGCGAAGACATGAAGAAATATGACCTGTCGGCACTTAAATACTGTACTATCGCAGGCGAAGCCCTTAACCCAAGCGTATTCAGCAAGTGGTATGAGATTACTGGCATTAAACTTTATGAAGCATTCGGACAGACCGAAACGACTATCACTGTAGGCACCTATCCTATGGTAGAACCACGACCAGGCTCAATGGGCAAGAAAGGTCCTGGATATGACATTGACTTGCTGAAGAGCGATGGCACTTGGGCCGAAGACGGCGAACAGGGAGAAATCGTCGTAAAGACTCAAGGCAAGCATCCAGTGGGACTGTTCAAGGAATATTATCGCGACAAGGCACTCACTAAGGAAGCCTATGACAACGGAATATATCACACTGGCGATGTGGCATGGAGAGACGAAGACGGATATTACTGGTTCATCGGCCGAAAAGACGATGTAATCAAGTCTTCGGGATACCGTATAGGCCCATTTGAGGTTGAAAGTGCTATAATGACGCATCCTGCCGTGGTGGAATGCGCTATCACTGGTGTTCCCGACGAAATACGCGGTCAAGTGGTCAAAGCAACCATCGTTCTTTCTAAGGAATACAAGAGCAAAGCAGGAGAACAGCTTGTTAAGGAAATACAGGATCATGTGAAACGCACTACCGCTCCTTACAAGTATCCTCGCTTAATTGAATTTGTGGACGAGTTGCCCAAGACTATCAGCGGAAAGATTCGCCGAGTAGAAATAAGGGAAAAAGATAATCAGTAACAAAAAAGCGAGCCAGAATGAAAATTCCGGCTCGCTTTTTTAGGTTTTTATCACAATACACATTCCGACAATCGGTCTTCACTCCGTTGTCTTTACTTCTTAGGCGGATAATCTATCGTATAATGCAATCCGCGTGATTCGTGCCTTTCCTTTGCCTGACGCATAATCAGGTAGCCTACATTTATTATATTGCGCAGTTCGCATATCTTGCGCGATACCTTGCTCGACTTGAAGAGTTTCTCGGTTTCCTCATAAAGTATATCAAGTCGGTTCCAAGCACGGTTAAGACGGAGATTACTTCGCACAATGCCTACATAGGTCCCCATAATCTGCCCCACTTCCTTCTCGCTTTGTGTTATAAGCACCATTTCTTCTGGGTGCTGCGTGCCTTCATCATTCCACTCAGGAATATCCTCACGATAGGTATATTCATTGATGTGTTCCATTGAATGCTTCGCAGCTGCATCGGCATACACTACTGCTTCAATGAGAGAGTTTGACGCCAGGCGGTTTCCTCCGTGCAATCCAGTGCATGAGCATTCGCCCACTGCATAAAGCCGGCGTATTGAAGAACAAGCATTCAAGTCCACCTTTATGCCACCGCAAAGATAGTGAGCGGCAGGCGCTACGGGTATGTAGTCCTTTGTGATGTCTATGCCCAGGCTAAGACATTTCTTATATATGTTAGGGAAATGATGCTTCGTCTCTTCCGGGTCCTTATGTGTCACATCTAGATAGACATGGTCGTCGCCTCGGGTCTTCATTTCGTTATCTATTGCACGCGCTACAATATCTCTTGGCGCTAGCGACAATCGCTCGTCATACTTGTGCATGAATTCCTTTCCGTCCAATGTGCGCAACACGGCTCCATAACCACGCATGGCTTCGGTAATAAGGAACGAAGGACGATCCCCGGGGTGATAAAGCGCTGTGGGGTGGAACTGCACGAATTCCATGTCCTGAACTGTGCCTTTTGCACGATATACCATAGCGATTCCGTCGCCTGTTGCTACCAGCGGATTGGTTGTAGTGCGGTACACGGCTCCGCAACCGCCTGTTGCCATAAGCGTAACCTTTGAAAGGAATGTGTTCACGCTGCCCGTAGACTCATCAAGAACATAAGCGCCATAGCAAGTAATGTCGGAAGTGCGACGGGTCACAATCTTGCCCAGATGATGCTGAGTGCATATCTCTACTGCAAAATGATGCTCGAATATATCTATATTAGGATTTGCCTTTACGGCTTTTATCAGGCTTTCCTGTATCTCATAGCCGGTATTGTCCTGATGATGCAGAATACGGAACTCGGAATGCCCTCCCTCACGATGCAGGTCAAACTCTCCATTCTCATTCTTGTCAAAGTCTACACCCCAGCCTATCAGTTCCTGAATCTGCGACGGTGCCTCGGTAACGACTTTTTCAACAGCGGCCTTGTCGCTCAGCCAGTCGCCTGCTATCATCGTGTCTTCTATATGCTTGGAAAAATCGTCAACAAGCGTATTGGTCACCGATGCCACACCACCCTGAGCCAATGCTGTATTTGCTTCACTTAATGTTGTCTTGCACACTAAGGCTACACGACCTGCCTTTGCCACTTTCAAGGCAAAACTCATTCCGGCTATACCCGAACCGATAACGAGATAATCATACCTGTAAATCATATTCCTACGATTGACTGCTTTTCTATAGATAATGCAAACTTACTTAAAATTAATGGAATCCCCATACATGCCACACATTTTTAGCTCTAAAATTCACATTTTATGCAATTATTCAGTAACTTTGCACCCAGAAAGGTAAAAAAGATAATGAAAGGTAACAAGAACAATATATACCAGCTCGGCAACGAGCCGGTAGGTAAACTTTTATGGCAATACAGCTTGCCGGCTATTGTGGGCATCGTAGTAATGTCGCTTTACAACATCGTAGACCGGATTTTCATTGGACAAGGTGTAGGAAGCGACGCTATCGCAGGACTTGCAATAACTTTCCCGGTAATGAATCTCTCTACTGCAGTGGGAACTCTCATAGGAGCGGGAGCTGCGGCACGCATTTCTATCGTACTTGGGCAGAACGACAAACGGAAGGCCGAACTTATTCTAGGCAACAGCCTGGTACTCACGCTTCTTTTCGGCATCACCTACATCACTCTGTTTGCAATATTCCTTGACGACATCTTGCGGCTTTTCGGAGCTAGCGACATCACGCTGCCCTATGCTCACGATTTCATGGCCTACATTCTTCCTGGCATGCTCATGAGCAACCTGTGCTTTTCGTTCAACAACATCATGCGAGCATCGGGATATCCCACGCGAGCAATGGTAACAATGTTCATAGGTGCAGGACTGAATGTGATACTTGCGCCGACATTCATCTTTGGACTCAATTGGGGTATCAAAGGAGCTGCTATAGCTACCGATATAGCAATGACGATATCAATGCTTTTCGTGATGTCTCACTTCTTCTCAAAGAAAAGCGAACTTCACTTCAAACCAGGCATTTACCGGTTAAGATGGCACATTTTCACGGCTATCACTGCCATCGGAGCCGCGCCATTTGTGGTAAACATGGCTGGTAGCGCTGTTAACGGAATAGTGAACAACCAGCTGCAGCAATACGGCGGCGACACTGCTGTAGGAGCATTAGGGATACTCATGACCTACGCTCAGCTGCTAGTAATGATTGTTATCGGTATCACTCAAGGCATGCAGCCCATTATCGGGTTCAACTACGGAGCTGGAAAGTATAACCGCCTCAAGAAAGCCTATTGGCTATCGGTAGCAGCAGCTTCGGCAGTAATGTTCATCGGATTCCTCGGTGCACAGCTAGTTCCGCACTGGATAGCAAGAGCCTTTACTACCGACAGCGAACTGATTGCAAACACATCAGTAGCGCTACGCATAGGCACGGCCGTTTTCTGGGCTGTAGGATTCCAGATTGTATCTACCAACTATTTCCAGTCGTTAGGACTAGCAGGCAAATCAATATTCCTGAGCCTCACACGCCAGATCCTGTTCCTAATGCCGCTCATATACATATTTTCACATGCATTCGGGCTAAACGGCATCTGGGCAGCATACTCAACATCAGATTTTATTGCTACCCTAGTCACTGCAATAATGATGATATTCCAGTTGAAGAAGCTGAACCGGCTAGCAGCAGCAATGCCCAAAGAATAACGACCCGCGCAAACGCATGCGTTTCCCATTGGAGTTGTCGGAATCATATTGCAAGAACATTTTTGCCCTAAGATTTGCAATTTTAAAATAAAAGGCATACCTTTGTATTCGCTTTTTGAGGCAACAACAAAAGCAGGTCCTATAGCTCAGTCGGTTAGAGCATCTGACTCATAATCAGGGGGTCCTTGGTTCAAGCCCAAGTGGGACCACACAACAAATCCGTTAATTCGCTAATAAACAACGAGTTAACGGATTTTTCTTTTACAAAATTTTACAATTAAAAGCAATTTTGTCCTAAAAAATCACCCTTGACAGCTTTCTGTCGGAACTTTTTTGTTTGAAAATTTGTTTGTGTGATATATATGTTATACATTTGCACTACAAACATAATACATTATATAACTATGGGTGTCGTAATCGAAAGAAAACAAACTGCTTTTAGACT
>JAFOXR010000002.1 GCA_017391675.1 Muribaculaceae bacterium | reverse complement strand
TGGTCGATACTGTCGTTTATCCACAATGTGGCGGCAATAATTATTGCGAGGATACCATTGGCCTATCTGGCATCGGTAATGTTCCCCGACACGCTGTATCCTATGGGAATGGCAACCAATACCGGGTCGCTGCTGTCGGTGCTTATATGCGTAGGAGCATATATATGGCTGAACAAGCGGAAGAAACTTGCGCCCTTTATGGCGTAAATCGGCAAGTTGTAACAGGGCGTGTTCTTAGTACGATAAATAAAAAGAGCTGTGGAGATTCTGCATAGGTGCATTTCTCTACAGCTCTTGTGTTTTTTATGATTCTATGGACTAGTCTATTCCAAAATGTATAATGCGCGTGGAGCGAAATGAATTTCGGGCGTTATGGTGAATTCTTCGCCTGTGATCACATCTTTCAATGTAGATCCAGTAGGCAGAATCTCCTTATAAATACTCATGTCAACACTTAATTGGCGGTCGGTACCGTTCATGATTACCACAGCGCGCTTGTCGCCTAGACGGCGTTCGTAGACATACATGCCATTTTCTGGCATGAAATGCTTGAGCGTTCCTTCAGAAATCACTTTGTTTCCCTTGCGCCATGTAGCCACTTTGCTAAGGAAATCGATAGCTTCGTTCTGTAGTGCAGTGCGGCCTTCTTTGCTGAATGCATTGATTGTGTCGCCAGGGAAACCACCAGGCACATCTTTGCGCACATCTCCGTCGGTCTTTTTCTTGTCGCCATGCATAAGCAGCTCGGTTCCGTAGTAGATTTGCGGAATGCCGCGTGTAGTGAGCAGGAATGCTACACCTTGCTTCCATGAACCTAGATTCTGTGGCTCGGTGAGCAAGAACCGGTCGGTATCGTGATTGTCCAGAAATGTAAGCACATTCTTAGGATTTTCATACAGATAGTCAAGAGACAGACGGTTATAGATTTTGTTCAAGCCCTGTCCGTATTCCAAAGTGTTTTCGTGGAAAGCCTGAGTTGCGATAATCATAGTAGGGAAGTCCATCACTGTGGGCAGGTTAGGATCACCTTGTTTATTAAGGCGGCTTCCGCGCTGCCAATAGGCTGTGCCTGCCACATCACCGTACCATGCTTCGCCAACGATGTTGTAGCCAGGGTATTCCTTCTGCACATCGGCTATCCATTGAGCCATAGGAGCCATGTCGGCATAAGGATAGGTGTCCATGCGAATGCCGTCAATCTTGCTGTATTCAATCCACCAGATAGAGTTCTGGATAAGGTAACGCATCATGTGAGGATTCTCCTGGTTAAGGTCGGGCATTGATGGCACGAACCAGCCCTTTACCGAGCGAGTGCGGTCGTAGTCGCTAGCATAAGGGTCGTTGATAGTGGACAAGCGGAAATTTGTGAGCTTGTCTCCGTCGGGATAATTCAGCCAGTCCTTGCTAGGAAGGTCGTCAATCCATGGGTGAGAACTTCCTGAGTGGTTGAAAATCATGTCCATCACCACCTTGATGCCGCGCTTGTGAGATTCGGCGATAAGATTGCGGTATTCGTCGTTTGTGCCGAATCGAGGATCTACTCGATAGTAGTCGGTAGTGGCATATCCGTGGTATGCTCCGCCAGGCATATCGTTCTCTAGCACGGGATTCAGCCAGATTGCTGTTACTCCCAAAGATTCGATATAGTCAAGGTTGTTTTCAATACCCTTCAAGTCGCCGCCATGTCGTGCGTTAGGATCGTTGCGGTCCACACTCACAGGGAAGTTAAGTTCCTTCAGCGTATTATTATCAGAGTTGCCGTCGGCAAAGCGGTCGGGCATAATCAGGTACAGCACATCTTCCGAAGAAAAGGCATAGGGCATGATACCGTCGCGCTTTTTCAGTTCATACGGCACTTTTACGCTCTTTTTGCCATTCTTGAAAACTATAGTCATAGTACCAGGCTGAGCCTGAGGTGACACATTCAAGTACAGGAACTGGTAGTTCTTGCTGTCGAGTCGAGCAATGCTGTCAATAGTTACGCCAGCGTAGTCAATGCTAGGCACGGCGTCGCGAATGTTGTCGCCATGCACCATCAGCTGAAGCTTAGGGCTGTTCATTCCAGACCACCAGAATGGAGGCTCTATGCTAGGCATGGCATTTTTTGCCGATACCGATGCAGTTATGGCGCACAGTATGGCTGTCAAAAAGAATCTTAGGTTAGTTCTCATCGTTTATTGCATTAAAAAGTTGATGTTATTTCTTTATTACTCTCATGTAGTCAAGCAGAGCAGTGTTCGTTTCGCCGTTCATGTTGATGTTTTGAGGAGTGACATACTTTATCTGTATCATATTCTTGCCTCTGAGCAGTTCCACTTGCAGCATGTTGCTGAAACCTGTGCCAATCCATTCGCCTATACCGCGTTGTGGCATAACGATAGCTCCTGTCTCATGGTTGTTCACGATAAGGGTGCGTATCGCACATTTGTTATCGGTGTTGATCGGACCGCTGCCGTTAGAATAGCGCACATCGATAAGGTAGGTTCCTGCCTTGTCAACATTTACGGCAAAAGTGATATCGGTATTCTTCTCGGTTGTAGTTTCTACGAAATTCTTGCTCCATTTAGCAGGAACCAGGTCGGTACCGGCTGGGGCAACGCTTTCAAACTGGTAGATTGCAGACACTCCCTCAGGAATGATTTCGTGAGTGCGTGACATGAATCCGGTGAAATCCTTTCCTACAGGAACTACATTCACTGTGGTGTACTTGTCCACGCCAGTGATGCCGAACTTACCGTCCTTAGCAGTTCCGCTCTTCACGCCGTTAAGATATATTTCGTAAGTTACATCTTTTTCAAGTCCGGCAATTGTAGCAGAATCGCCGTTCCACACAGTCCATGGAGTTGCAGGCATGAAATCGGGTTCTTTCACTGTGGCTTTGGCAGGCTTAATGACATTGTTTGCCATAGTGATAACGATGTCGTGTTCGCCCTCAATGCTTGCAGGCACGAAATGATCGTTGCGTTTATTGCCGTCAATAGTGAATTCGGCAATCTTGTTTCCGGTTCCGTGTATTGTGATGTTAAGCACAGCGTTGCGGTAGCGGAAGCCTTTAAGGTTCTTGGTGCCAGGAATAGAAGCAGGAATGAATGGCTTGAACTTTATGCCGCCCGATTTGTAGGTCATACCCGCAAATACACGGTATATCATAGCCAGATTTCCTGCCGCGCTCCATAGCTGCTTGTCGCTGTTGGTAGCCGCACCGCGATAGTCGCCTGTGGTAGATACGAAAAGTTCCTTGTGTGTTCCGAATAGGGCGGCTGCTCGGTAGATTGCTCCAAGACCATGGCATAGGGCTTCTTCGTTATAGGTTTCGGCTGCAGCCCAGTTCCAGTAGCCTTGAACGAATGGCCACACAGCATCGTTATGATAAGGCTTGATGTTACGGATTTTAGGATAGATAGAAGAAACGCCAAACGGTGTAGTAGGAGTGTTGGCAATAAGTTTCTCATCTCTTCCGTCATCGGCTATGTTGAAGATAACGCATAGTGATTGTCCAAGCGCGTCGGTCATAGGAGACTTGATAGGATAGACACCTCCATATATGTAACCGCTGTAATAGCCTTTCTTTTCCATCCATAGGTTCTGGTTGATTGCATTTTTCAGTTCATCGGCTATTTCTTCGTATTTGTCGCCGTTCAATCCCAACTCTTCGCTCATTTCGGCAAGGATAGAGTAAGTCTCGGCAAACACAGCATTGGTGCCAAGGCACATTGATTCGTAAATGTCCTTAGGAGTAGCCCATTTAGGATAAGACTGCTCACGCCAGTCAAGATAAGACTGTTCGCCGTGCATTAGACGGTACTTGTTGTCCCATATGGTAGGAATGTCGTCGGCAACGGAGTTCTTTATCACCTCATAGGCATATTTAAGCCATTCCTTGTCGCCAGTGATTTTGTAAATTTCCCAAGCTGCGATGCTCCACACCTCACGGTCGCTTGATACAGGCCATGAACCGCCAGTACCAGTGTCCTGGATAATGCGGTCGTTTTTCACCTTGAGCTTAAGGCTGTTCATAGAGCGTTCGGGGTCAATGAGTCCGATGCCTAAGTGTATAGCGTAGCTAGCATCTCGAGTCCACACGCCTTCCCAGTTTTCTCCTGCACGGAAAGCGTTGTCCTTGTTCACTACAGCCAGCATGTTTTCTATAGCCATGTTGTAAAGGGCATTGATAAGAGGCTGATCCGAAGTGTATATAGGATAATCGGGATTAGGAGCATCTATCTTCCAGTTCTTCGGAAGGTCGGTCTTTTGTATATTAGGATTAAGGGCAATCTTTACGCCATAGATTGAATCTCCGTCGATAGGCAGCAGTTTCTGCATATCTTTTCCGTAAAGGTTGTCAAAGTCCCATGTGAGCGGGTCGATGTTGCCTGCTACCCATATGCCCTTGAAGTCGTCGGCATAGATAGTGTCGTTGGTATTGGTAATATACAGTCCGTTTTCCTTGAAACTGTTTATAAGAGGTGACACATTCACCTTAAGCATCCATTCAGCATTCTTGCCTAGAGGCTCGCTGCCTTCCGGAAGAACCGGTTTTGCCTGCGACGGAACGCCAAGAGGTATAATGGTGTCGTTGCCGCCCACTATTGCATAATGAGTGTCGCCAGGAATCAATTCGTTGTCTCGAGAGTTGATAGAAAGTCTGAATTCGATAACAGGAGACGGAGCCTCATCGGCAGGAGAGGCGTAGTTTGTAACGATTTCGGTGTCGCTTATAGCTTTTGCCACGAAATCGCCCTGCACGACGCTGTCGCCGGTTACTGTGTAGAACTCGTTGCTTTCAATTACTGTACTGTTGATGTTTTTTTTGTTTTCGCAACTACAAAAAAGTGAAGCCAAAAGGCATGAACATAGTATTACTTTAGTTTTCATGTCATTACATAATATGAAATTTACTACAAAATAAGTACATTTTTTTGAGATAAAGAATTAAAAATGGTAATTGTATCCATATTAAGACTTTTTTATGAATTATAACAAATAATTTTTTTGCGAAATTCGTGGAAAATATTTACCTTTGTCAAGCTAAAAGGCAATATTTAGGTCTTAAACGCATAACCAAGATGACTATTTGCTCACAGTGAGAAGAAATGAGGAACGAATCTTGACTATGTAGTGAAGACTGGAATGAATAGAATTTATATAGTGCTTTGTCGCATGAAGGATAAAAGAAAAAATGACGGAAAAGAATTTTTTCTTTAAAAATCTACTGTATTCAACTTTTGTACTATAGATGTATCTAAGGAATATAGGGGACATCCTCTTAATGGGATAGTTGTGTAAAAAAATATACGGTTGCGACCGTTGCAACCGAAAAAATAAATGTTAACCCTAATACCACATTTTATTCATACTATTTTTTTCCTAGGGCACCTCGAAGTGATTTCGCGGTGCTTTATGTTTCTAATTTAGAACAGCCCGCAAATGAATGCACCGAAGCCAGTTTCGACTGGAACAGCCAAAACCAATAATCTATGGTACATCAATAAAAGCCTATTTTAGGATGATTGCGCCCTAAAATGCTTGAATATTTTGCAATTTTTTGGCGATTCGTCAAATATTTTGGAGAATAACAGCATTGATGATGAGATTTTCATTATATTTGCGTTACTAACTAATCATAAATAAAATGGCAAACGAAAATCTAAATCGACTAAAAGTAGTTTTAGCTGAAAAAAACAAAACAAATAAATGGCTTGCTGAGCAACTCGGGAAAGACCAAGGAACAATATCCAAATGGTGTACCAACACTTGTCAGCCCGACTTGAAGAGTTTAATTCGTATCGCGGAATTGCTTGAGATTGACTTAACAGACTTAGTAAGACTACCTATTACAAAAGAGAGTTAAAAATGAATGAAGAAATAAAAGAATTTCATCTATTTGCTGGTATAGGCGGCGGTATTTATGGCGGAGAGATATTAGGTCATAAATGTTGTGCAGGGGTAGAAATCCTACCATATGCTCAATCAGTTCTAAGGCAACGCCAACAAGATGGGTGGATGCCCAAATTCCCCATTTATAACGATATTTGTGCTTTAGATGGCACTGAATTTCAGAACCAATTTGATATTTTATGCGGTGGATTTCCATGTCAAGCTTTTAGTACTGCAGCTCATGGAAAAAACATTGAAGAAAAAAATCTATGGGGAGAAATGCTTCGTTTTGTAAAGCAATCAAATGCACCTGTTGTGTTTGCAGAAAATGTTGTTTTACGAGCAATTGATAAGGCAAAGAAAGATTTGGAAGAATTAGGTTATAAGGTTGTTAGATGTAGATTGAGCTGTTCTGATATTGGAGCAGATCACCAAAGAAATAGATTTTGGCTACTTGCAGTCAAAGAAGACAAAGTGTTTGATAAAATAGCAAATCATATTTCAACGCTTCCAATAATAAAAGGATCTTATTGGGCTTCTAATATTGAAAAGGTTGGAGATGATATTGTTCATGATGGCAATAATCGAAGAAAACAATTGTTAGGAGTAGGTAATGCTCAATCTCCTTTTGTCGTTGCTTCTGCTTTTAGAATTCTTGTAAATAGAATGCTATCTAAAGAATTTGAAAAAAGTGAGGTAGTGTCATCTGAAGAAATATCAAAAGTTTTTGAAATCAAACCGACTTGGATACAAGAATCATTTGATAACATTGGATTGGTTCATACACCAACAACAATGGCAAACTACTCTTGTCCATCTATGATGAAACATCAAGGATGTAGAAATTTCAAGGTCGTTTTTGGAAGACCAGAACCTAATAATGCAGAATATCTAATGGGATTTCCTATAGGTGCGAGCAGAGTTCAACCAATGAGTATTGATAATTTTAATAAATGGAAACAACATGGAACTAAGTGATATCAAAAATATTATATCTGTGGTTATACCCCAATCTAAGTCAGAAGGTGACAAATTAAAAAAGAGGACAGTTGCAGATACATTTCATATTGGGTCATTAAGTGGTAATCGACTAAATAGTGGGACTCTACGCTCTCAGTTCATAGTGTGTGTAAAGGAGCAGGATTGGAGTTCTTGTAGTAAGTCTGAACAAAAAGCTATGCATAGTGACCAAAGAGTTTTTGTTCAAACAGGAGATGACGTTTGGGATGTCTATAAAGGAGGGGCTTCAGATGCTGAGAATGAAGACCCAATCCGTATATACACAAATGTGCAAGGTTTGAAATCTTTGCTTGAGCAAGAACGCCAAAAATTATTTGTTTGTTCGGATAGTCCAACAGTATCAAGACAAATTGCTACAGTTTGCATTAATAATAAATTTATCCCATATCTTTCAGCTCTTCGCACAAAACCATTTATGTTGCTTGCCGGTATTTCGGGAACAGGAAAGAGCCGAATTGTTAGAAAATTGGCTCAAGCTACAGTTACGAAAGAAATACAGCTGAAGTATAATGAAAAATTCGTATCTGAGAATTTTGATGAAGAAAAATGGGAATTACATCGTCCTGAAAATTTTGAGTTGATACAAGTTAAACCTAATTGGCACAACTCAATGGATGTGATAGGATATCTGTCAAACATGAATGGTGTGCACTATGAATTTACACCATTTGTGAAATTCATAGTCAAGGCGTGGTGCAATCCTACAATTCCATTTTTCTTGTGTTTAGATGAGATGAACCTTGCTCCGGTAGAAGAATACTTTGCCGAGTTTCTTAGTGCAATAGAAAGCCGAGGTTTTGAGAATGGCGAATATATGACTGACCCAATAATCAAACCGTTTGATGAATTTGGGAATGGTGTATCTGTAAGTATGATAAATTCACTGAACGACTCATTAAAGGACGCAATGGGTAGTGATGTAGAGAATCATTTAAGAACTAAAGGTTTGACATTGCCACCTAACTTGATTGTAATCGGCACGGTGAATATGGACGAAACTACATTCTCATTCTCTCGCAAGGTATTAGACCGAGCAATGAGTATTGAAATGAATGAAGTAAACTATAATAGTTTCTTGGATGATGCTACTGATGATGAATTAAAAGCAATAGTAGAAGAATTTGGCGAAGAGTTAAATGAACTTCTTGTAAATCGCCACATCCACGCGAAAGAAGTAGTTGCTAACCTTGATAAAGCATCAGATGTTATCAAATATCTTGAAACAATAAATAATTTGCTTGAGGGAACTCCATTCAAATTAGGTTATCGTGCGGCAAATGAAGCGTTGATTTATCTACAATCAACCATAGATTTCGGCATGGATAACTTTGCTCAAGCAATGGATAACTTCACATTGATGAAGATTCTTTCAAGAATTGAGGGTGACGAAAGCAAATTGAGGATAACAGATTCACAAGCAGATAACGAAAGATTGACTAAGGCTGGACTGAGCAGACCTGACCTTGGTGATAACCCAACAATTTTGCAAGCATTGCGAGCAATAATTGTGAAT
>JAFOXR010000020.1 GCA_017391675.1 Muribaculaceae bacterium | reverse complement strand
TATGCAATAAAAAAAGGAGTTACATTTGATGTAACTCCTTGTGTGGGCGTTGACGGATTCGAACCGCCGACCCTCTGCTTGTAAGGCAGATGCTCTGAACCAGCTGAGCTAAACGCCCTATTGATTTCTCAATTGCGATGCAAAGGTAAGAAGTTTTTTTAAATTGGCAAATAAAAAGTTGAAAAATATTTAGAAAAATTGTGCAAAGTGTTGTAAATTTGCAAAGTCAGAAAACAGTAGAGATATTTAAGGACTTGATTTATAGCTAAAATCAGCCTAAAACGAAAACATACAAGTAAAAGAATAAAAAAATGAATTTAAGTACCCTCACAGCCATATCGCCTATAGACGGGCGTTATCGCGGAAAAACAGAATCATTAGACGCTTATTTTTCAGAATTTGCCTTGATTCGTTATCGTGTAAAAGTAGAAGTGGAGTATTTCATCGCATTGTGCGAGTTGCCATTGCCACAGTTGAGCGGCGTGCCTGCTAGCGTGTTCGGTGATTTGCGTGCTATCTATGAAAACTTTACACTGGACAATGCACAGCGCATTAAGGACATTGAGAGCGTTACCAATCACGATGTGAAAGCTGTGGAGTATTTCTTGAAAGAGCGTTTCGACGAGCTTAATCTAGCTGAATATAAAGAATTCATTCACTTCGGTCTTACTTCTCAGGATATCAACAACACATCGGTGCCTATGTCGGTAAAAGATGCGTTGAACGATGTTATCCTGCCTATGCTTCAGGAAGTGATTGACAAGCTTAACGCTTTTGCCGAAGAGTGGAAGGAACTGCCTATGCTTGCAAAGACTCATGGACAACCAGCATCTCCTACACGCTTGGGTAAGGAAGTTAAGGTGTTTGCCTACCGTCTTGAACAGCAGATGGAGCAGCTTAAGGCCGTGCCAGTGAGCGGAAAATTCGGCGGCGCAACAGGTAACTTCAATGCGCACTTGATTGCGTTCCCCGAAGTGAACTGGCTTGAATTTGCCGAGAAATTCCTGAAGAACGGTCTAGGCATAGAGCGTGAACGCTGGACAACACAGATTTCCAACTATGACAACTTTGGCGCAATGTTTGATGCGTTGAAGCGTGTAAACACAATTATCATAGACCTTGACAGGGATATATGGCAATATATCTCAATGAACTACTTCAAGCAGAAGATTAAAGCCGGTGAAGTGGGTTCTTCGGCTATGCCTCACAAGGTGAATCCTATCGACTTTGAAAATTCTGAAGGAAACCTTGGCATTGCTAATGCAATCCTTGAACACCTTTCTTCAAAGTTGCCTATCTCGCGACTACAACGCGACTTGACCGACTCTACTGTGCTTCGCAATGTGGGTGTGCCTCTAGGACACATGGCTATTGCAATGCAAAGCACATTGAAGGGACTTGGAAAGCTAGTGCTTAATGAAGAAGCGATAAATGCCGACCTTGATAACATGTGGAATGTGGTAGCTGAAGCTATACAGACTATCCTGCGCCGCGAAGGCTACGAAAAGCCATACGAAACATTAAAGGCTCTAACCCGCACAAATAGCGTAGTGAATGCGCAAAGCATTTCCGATTTCATTGATACGCTTAAAGTGAACGACGAGGTGAAGGCAGAATTGAAGCGTATCACTCCTCACAGCTATACAGGATATTGATAAAACATTATTAAATCTTTTTTGCAGGGAAGTTGTTGTTAATCTAAAAAACACTATCTTTGCAAGAAAGATTTTTGAAAAGATTTTGTGCTTTGGTTTGTTTGGAAGAATAATGGATCAGTGCAATTAAAAGTAAAACTTAAAAACATTAACAATTTAAATAAAACCTTATAATACAAACCTGGCCGCGAGGCTCAAAATGGCAAATTATATGGAAGAGAATGTAGAAAAGAAAGCAAGAAGACCGAGAATCGGTGAAATGAGATCAGCTGAAC
>JAFOXR010000019.1 GCA_017391675.1 Muribaculaceae bacterium | reverse complement strand
GAGTGCGTGCATTGAGGACGGAGTGTTAACTATTGAGAGCGATATGGCGACACATGGAGTCGTTGTCGCAATCTATGACAGCAGCAATGCTTTAGTGTATACATCAGTAAGCGAAATCGAGAGCAGAACACATGAATTCGTTGTTGGGACACTGCCTGCAGGAGACTACACGCTTGATGTACAAGTCGGCGACACACTTGCCTCCGGAGATTTTACTATTTTATAGAATATATAACCCTTAAAACGATTGATTATGAGAAAGTGCATTTTAAACATAGTATTAATAGCGATAACCAGCTTGTTAACATGTTGTTCTTCCAATGAGGAACCAATATTAGAAAATACCGATAAGCAAGAAGTTTTGAACAAATACGAGATTTCTCAGGAGGAGGCATTAAATAATGCAGTTAAGCTACTGAGTCTGACGGCAACTGGAGAGAGTCGTGCTTCGGCAGAGAACTACAAGGTGCGTAATGTAACCCGTGTAAATCAAAATCCTGATTCCAGAGCAGAAGATGCAACTAACGGCTGTTATTTGTTCAATTTTGACGATAACAAAGGATTTGCATTAGTTTCGGCAGATAAACGAGACAGTGTGCCTGTATATATTTCTGCTGAGAAAGGTAATTTACCAGTGGAAATTTTGAACGATGAGGTTAACGGAATAGGCTATCTTATGGGATTGGTGGCAAATTATCAGGATTATAAGGTTGAAACATATACCGAACCTATTAAATCAAGATATGATGATAATTACGAAATTGTAGAAACAACTACAGTTGTTTTCGATTCTGGACAACTAATTAATACTGCATGGCATCAAGATCAGCCATTTAATGTTAGTAAACCTGGGTACTTAATGGGGTGTGTTCCTGTTGCAATGGGGCAAATAATGGCTTATCACAAACATCCTAGCTCTGTAACGGTTAATGGTACGAATTACAACTTCAATTGGAATCATATATGCGCTTTTACAGATGAATCAAAGCAATATGCATATCCTACATACGCAGAAGAGGTTTCAGACTTGCTTCTTGCTATTGGTATTAAAATTGGCGCTACTTATGAGGACGATGGGACTGGCGCTTATCCATCTGATGCTCCGCCTACTTTTAGGCATTTTGGATATTCTTGCTCATCTCTTAATAATTATGATATATCTACTGTGCGCTCTGAACTATTGGCAAAAAGACCGGTATTTATGGGAGGATATACATCAGAGAATAAAGGTCATGCATGGGTTGCAACACGCTATAATAAAGTAGAATATGATTATAAAACATATAATTCACAAGGAGAACTTATGGAAAATACAATATTAGAAATGTTTAATTATACTCACATCTACGAATATTTGTATGTAAATTGGGGAGGCGGAAGTTTTTCAAACAGGTTAACATATTCATTTAGACAAGCGGCAGATTTATATAATACATCTTTAACTGTGTATTCTAATATTTTTCAAACGGGTTCAAAAAATTATAGTACTAATGTAAAAATGATAACAGGCATCCAGCCTAATTAACAGTGCTTTAACTAATTGTAGGTTAATTTAATGCAACTATTATTAAAGATTATGTTAATCGCAAAAAGATAGAAAAAAGTACATACATTTGTTCCGTATTACTAATTTAACTAAAAAAATAGGTATGAGAAAAGTATGGTTTTTATTGCTTGCAGCGGTTGCAATGACGACTGCTTTGCAAAGTTGTGATGACGGTCCTAAAGTTCCGTTACAGGATGAGGACGGACGAATCTTTCTGGACAAGGATAATTACATTGACGCGCTAGCAAATTTCACTGATGAGGAGTTTACAAAAAGACTGCTAGCTAGAAAATGGAACAAGGAAGATATGCCATATATCTATGACACTTATAAGTGCCAACGCCTGTATAAAGATAACGATCCTTATTATGAAAACTCAACTCCTCCAGTTGAATATCAATTTTATGACAACAATCATTATGATATAGGGAGTAAAAACGGAAATTCTGAATACTATAATTTCGAATATAGTATAAAGGATAAAGAGCTTTATATGTCCGAGAACTACTTAAGAACTGGGGAGTCATATACAAAAAAATATAAGGTTGTGGGCATAAGCAGTGAGTGTCTAGTGTTTGATGTTGACTATGATCCAGAGCTAGTCACAATACCGAAAGGGTTCATGAAATTTGATAAATCCACAGCTAAAATCCGCTATGTGTGGAGAGCCGTATATTATTAATATAGTTCATAAGATTTATGAGAAAATTTTGGTTTTTATTGCTTGCAGCGGTTGCGATGTCAACTGCTTTGCAAAGTTGTGATGACGAAGAAGTTATTTGGGATGGTGGAGGCATCGCATTCTACTTGAGAATGGATATTTATGACATCAATGGCGTAAAACTACTGGATAATCCTGACTATGAGACTGTGGCAGACGAAATAAATCTGCATGTGGAGTATAATGGTAAAATATACTATTTAAATAAAGATCTTTATGGTGTATCTCGTATGATGCCATTTGAAGGCTTTCATGTTGATAATGTAAGTTTAGAACCACAATGGTTTCAATTCGGCATCATTTATCCAGGTGATATGGACAACAACTATTTCAAGCTGAAATATACGAGTTCCACAGTAGAAACCGTTACTCACGACATAAAGGTGAAAGTCTATGACCGCGAGAAAGCGACCAAAGAACACCCGCAAAGAGCTAAATACAAGTTCTATCTAGATAATGAGCAGGACGATGACGGAGTATATACTATTAATCTAAAGTAAGTTATCTCAATAGTTATAATAAGATACCGTCAATATCAGTAGGTGTAGAATTCTAGTAGAATATAAATATAGAACAAGAGGTCGCCACTGGCGACCTCTTGTGTGTTTATATTGATTTTTTGAATGCTCGGCGGCGTTTATGCTGTGTGGTGTCGAAATATTGCCATTGCGATTGAACTTTCTGGTTCACTTCCAGTTCGGGGTTGCTTTCGGCAAAATCGTATCCGTTTCCTATGAAAGCAGGGATAAGTTCGGTGAAAAGCAGTGCATTCACGCCCTTGCTTTGGTATTCGGGCTTAATGGCTACCAGCATAAGGTCTACGATATCGTTTTTTCCGCGCAAAGCTTTAATCATGTGCCACCAGCCGAATGGGAACATGCGTCCGCGTGATTTCTGCAGCGCTTTCGACATAGAAGGCAGAGTGATGCCCACGCCGATGAGTTCGCCGCTTTCCTCAGTGATAAGGCACACATTCTCAAGTCGCAAGATAGGGACATACATTTTTATGTAGTGGTCAATCTGCTTTTGTGTGAGCGGAGAATATCCGTATAGCGGGTCATAAGCCTCGTTGATGAGCTTGAAGATAGCATCTCCGTAATCGGCGATAAGTTTCTTCGCGCTAGTGTATTTAGGTGTAGAAAGGTTGTATTTCTTGCGAATGATGTCGGCAATGCGTGACATCTTTTCGGGAATTGTTTCGGGTACCTTAATCTTGAATTCTACCCAGTCTATTTCCTTTTCAAAGCCCAGTTTTTCAATGTGTTGAGGGTAATAAGGGTAGTTGTAGATAGTAGCCATAGTTCCAAGCTGGTCATATCCTTCCACGAGCATGCCTTCTGGGTCCATGTCGGTGAAGCCTAGCGGTCCCACGATGGTGTCCATGCCCTTCTTTCGTCCCCAGTCTTCTACTGCTTCCATTAGGGCCTTGCTCACCTCAATGTCGTCAATGAAATCTATGAAGCCGAAGCGCACATGGCGTTCGTTATATTTCTCGTTAGTCACATTGTTGATGATTCCGGCTATGCGGCCTACAGGCTTGCCTGTGGTGTCGTCGTAAGCCATGAAGTACACCGATTCGCAGAAGTCGAAAGCGGGGTTTCCTCCGGGGGTGAGTGTGTTAAGTTCGTCCATTACCAGAGCTGGCACGAAGTATTCATTGTCCTTATACAGCTCGGTACTGAAGTTTACAAACTCCTTAAGAGCGCTCTTTTTTGCCGGAATTTCTTTTAAAATGATTGCCATAATTGTACAATTGGGAATAAAAAATGAGCAAGTTAATGCCGCACTGCTTAATAGCAGTGCCTTTTAATGCTCCAAAATTACGCATTTTTAGTTATTGTTCCAAATGAGAATACCTGCAAGCACTACAATGAGCAGTATCAGTGCAATGTAAATCTTGTCGTATTTATGCTTGTCTTCCATAGGAGAAGTATGTTTTCTGAAACATCATTACAAATGTAGTGAGATTTTTTTAACTTTGCTAATGAAATTGTAAACGATTAAACAAAAGTGTAAAAATAGCGTTATGGAAAGTAATAAAACGGAAGAACAAATGTCTAATGATAGCTTATGGGTAAGGTTGAGGGACTTTGTGAAAGGCTATTTTGATCTCTCATCGGACCTTGACGACGAAAAGATGGCGGAGGAGGCCGTGATGGACGGCGTGTCGTTCAAGGGTGCTAATATTATCATTCTGATATTAGCTATTTTTATTGCTTCATTAGGGCTGAACACCAATTCGGCTGCGGTGATAATAGGAGCCATGCTCATTTCGCCGCTTATGGGCCCTATCATAGGTATGGGATTCGGATTGGGAACCTACGATTTTGACCTAATAAAGCGTTCTTTCCGCAATCTTGCTATGGCTGCCACCTTCAGCGTGCTGGCTTCTACGGTGTATTTCCTCATTTCTCCGGTGAGCGAGGGGCGTTCGGAACTGCTTGCACGCACATCGCCCACGATTTATGATGTGCTGATAGGATTCTTTGGCGGACTTGCAGGCATTGTCGCTCTGGCTTGCCGCAAGAAGGGAAATGCTATTCCTGGCGTGGCGATAGCTACGGCGCTGATGCCGCCGCTGTGCACTGCAGGATATGGACTTGCTACATGGCAGATGCACTATTTCTTCGGAGCGTTCTATCTATTCCTTATCAACTCCATATTCATTGCCTATGCAACGACTGTGGGGGTGAAATTCCTTAAGTTCAAGCCCCGCACCTATGTTGATGAAGCAGTGAAGAACAAGGTGAAGAAATATGTAACGGCGATAGTCGTAGTTACTCTGGCTCCTAGCATATGGCTCACATTCACAATGGTGAGGGACAGCTATTTTGTGAGCAGTGCCAATAATTTTATAAACACAGAGTTTGTTTTTCCTAATACTCAGGTGCTTAATAAGGACGCTGGAGTGGACAGGGGCAAGAAGTATATTCGTGTCACTCTGATAGGGGAAAAACTGAATACCGATTCCTTGCGCATGGTTATGGCAAAGAAACTTGATGAAAACCGCTGGCTGCGAGGAACTGCGCTCACTATTAAGCAGGGGGTGGCTATTGGTGCGTCAAATCCGCTGGATTCCAAGGAAATCACGACTTCTATGTTCAACGAGATATATGCCGATAACCAGAAGCGTATAGCTATGCAGACCGAACAAATTGATTCGCTTAAGATAAGAATGCAGGCTGTAACCGAACTGGAACGGCTTCCGGTAGAACTAGCTCCCGAGGTGAAAGTGCTGTTCCCGAGGGTGAAGGACCTGGCGTTGAGCCGCAATATTTTCTGTTCGGTTGACAATAGCCGTATCGACACGATGAATCTTGCCATAATAAGGGTGAACGGAGTAATGAGTCTTGATGAACGCAAGAAACTAGAGGCCTATCTTGAGGTACGGTCGGGCATAAAACCTATAAAAATCGTTGAAGAAGATAGGCTTGGCGTGAAAAATTAGCCGTGAGCTAGGCTATTGTCGTGCTTTTTGCTTATCTTTGGTACTTGATGAAGATAGCGATAATAAACAGAAGCGACTTGAATGGTGGTGCGGCAGTGGTTTCGTTCCGCTTGATGAATGCCCTCAATGCAGCTGGCGAAGATGCTTCCATGCTGGTTGTGGATAAGCAGAGCGGAAGTGAAACCGTGGTCAGCTATGCCGACTCGTTGCGGGACAAGAGCGCATTCCTTGCCGAACGCCTGCAGATTTTCTTGCAAAACGGATTCTCGCGCGAGAACCTGTTCAAGGTGGATACTGCCGATTTTGGGCGCGATATTTCTGCACATAGGCTAGTGAAAGAGGCCGATGTGATAATGCTCAACTGGATAAACCAGGGAGCGTTGTCGCTTGATTGCATAAGGAAATTGTGCGAAATTGGGAAACCTGTAGTGTGGACCATGCATGACATGTGGGAATGTACGGGGATATGTCATCATGCCTATGAGTGCGAGCGGTATAAGGAGTCGTGCGGCAAGTGCATGTATCTGCAATCTTCATCACCGGGCGACCTCTCGCATAGGTCTTGGAAGAAGAAGAAAGAACTGTTCTCCATGCCCAATTTACATTTTGTAGCCGTGAGCAACTGGCTGGCCGGTAAATGCCATGAAAGTTCTATCCTGGCCGGCAAGAACATAGAAGTGATACCAAACACTAATGCGATAGATGAATTTTCGGCAGTGCGTAAACCAAACGGAGACTATGGAATACCCGATGACTGCAAGGTGCTTGTAATGGGTGCAGCCAGGCTAGATGACCCTATAAAGGGATTCCCTATGCTTGTAGAGTCGTTGAAGGTGCTTAAAAGTAACATGCCGCATATTGCAGAAAAAGTGCATCTGTTGCTATTTGGCGGCATAAGAAACGAATCGTTGTTGGAGGAGATACCCGTATCTTATACTTATCTTGGGAAAATAGATTCTGCTAAGGTGAAAGAGGTGTATTCCCATGCCGATGTCGTGCTGTCGTCATCGCATTACGAGACATTGCCCGGAACGCTTATCGAGGGGCTTGCATCGGGGTGTGTAGCTGTAACCTATGGCAATGGCGGTCAAGCCGATATAGTTGAGCATATGGCAACGGGATATATAGCGCAGTACAAGTCGGCCGAAGATTTCGCAAAAGGAATAGAATGGGCTGCGAATGTCGACATCAACAGGGATTCATTGCATGCCGAAATGGAAAAACGCTTCTCGGCAGCCTCGGTAGTATCGCGCTATCTCAACTACCTTCGCTCGCTGTAATCTTAATTATTTTCCTATAGTATAGTAGCTATAGTAACTATAGTTATGTTTTTGCAAATGTAATAATAAAGCAGAAAGATTAAGAGAGATTGCCTCAGATATTTAATTAGAACAATTCTTTTGGTTATCTTTGCGGAAAGTATTTTTTAATCAAGAAGGATATGCAGACTGTACTTTTTCATGAAACTATTTTCGGCCCTATTCATAGTCGTCGTTTGGGGGTGTCTCTAGGAGTTAACCTGATGCCTAACGATGGCAAAATATGCTCGTTTGACTGCGTTTATTGCGAGGCAGGATACAATGCCCAGGGTGCCGGCAAGAGTGGAATCCCTTCGCGTGAAGCTGTCAAGAAAGGGCTTAGCCGCAAGCTGAAGGCGATGTCGGAGGCTGGCGAACAGCTTGATGTAATCACTTTTTCGGGGAATGGAGAACCTACTCTTCACCCTCAATTCAAGGATATAGTTCATGATGTGCTGCTGCTTCGCGACCGTTATTATCCTAGCGTTAAGGTGAGTGTCCTAAGCAATAGCACAATGCTGAGCAAGAGTGCCGTTGTGGAGGCTTTGAAAAAAGTGGATAATAATATTCTTAAACTGGACTCGGCTGTGGCTCCCACTTTGCGTGCCATAAATCAGCCTGCTTCTAGTGGCGTTTTGCCCGAAGGTGTTATTGCCGACTTGAAGAAGTTTGACGGAAAATGCATCGTTCAAACTATGTTCTTGCGTGGCGAGCATAACGGAAAGAAGATTGACAATACTACCGATGCCGAAGTGAATGCTCTCATTGAAGCCTATAAAGAGATTGCACCTCAAGAGGTGATGATATATTCCATTGACCGCAAAACGCCCGAAGAGAACCTGGAGAAGGTGTCTAAGGAAGAGCTTGAAGCTATAGGGAAACGCATTGAGGCAGCAGGCATAAAGGTGCAGGTGAATGCTTAGTGCTTTTGCGGCAAATTCTAAAGCGTAGAAAGTGATGCAGATTCCTCCATACCTGAAGAAAGGCGATAAGGTGGCGATTGTGTCGCCTGCAAGTGCTGTGAATCCCGATTATGTGGACAAGGCTTGCGCCATGTTGATCCAGTGGGGATATGAACCAGTTGTGGGCAGGCATTGCAAGGGGCGTTACGGCTATTATAGCGGAACGCTCGATGAGCGCAAGGGAGATTTCATGGAAGCCTTGCTCAATCCGGAAATAAAAGCGATACTGTGCAGTCGTGGAGGATATGGAGCAGTTCATCTAGCCGAATATTTGAGCGATGATTTAATAAGGTCAAATCCCAAATGGATTATTGGGTTCAGCGACATATCGGTTCTTCATGCGTTGTGGAATCGGGCTGGTGTGACGAGCATTCATGCCTCTATGGCAAAACACATGGCACAGCATGATGCCGAGGAGAGGTGCAATGCCGCATTGCGTGACATTCTGCGAGGTGTTTCTCCGGAATATGAAGTGCCAGGACATGAGTACAATCGTGCCGGGAGCGCACAAGGCGAACTCGTGGGCGGGAATCTGGCTGTGCTGGCAGGCCTTATAGGTACCGATGCCGATATTCTGAAAGGCGGAAAGATTCTGTTCGTTGAGGATATAGCCGAACCGATATACAAAGTGGAACGCATATTATACAGCTTGCGCCTGTCGGGTGTGCTGGAAAGCGTGAAAGGAATTGTCGTGGGCCGGTTCACGCAGTATGAAGAGCCAAACTCTAGCGGAGAGACTATGTATGGCATGATAAGAGCCATGCTGTCGCCTTATAACTACCCCGTAGCTTATGGTTTTCCTGTGGGGCATATAGAAGAAAACCTTCCTATGGTGGAAGGCTCTCTTGTGGATTTATCGGTGTCGCAGGCGAAAGTTTCGCTTTCTTTCAAGACGAAATTATAGCCAACCTGCCTGGCGGTACCATTCTACCGCTTCTTTGATACCTGTTTCCAAATCATATTTTGGAGCAAAATTGAAATCCTTTTCGCCGTTGCTCACATCACAAAGCCAGTTCCGTTGCTTTATGATTTTGAATTTATCGCTATTGAGAGTGCTGGGCTTCATGCGCAGAACTCCTATCTGTTCTGAAATCCAGCAGACAATGCGTGTGAGCCATAAAGGCGCGCACACAGGAATCACATGCTTCTTTCCGATGGTTCTAGCCACAATCTCTCTGAATTCCTTCTGCGTATATCCTCGTTTCTCGGCAATGAAATAGGTCTTCTTTATGGCATCGGGAGCTTCCAGAGCATCTATCATGGCACAAGCCAAGTCTTTCACATAGATGAAAGTGAGCATTTGTTTCTTGAATCCTACGCTGAAATCAAATCCCTGAGCGATACTTTTTATCATGAGATAATAATCCTTCTCATGAGGACCGTATACGCCAGTAGCCCTGAAGATGATGTAAGGGAAATCGGGAATAGCTTTCACTGCCTGTTCGCCTTTAAGTTTTGATACACCGTAGCTAGTGTTTGGCATAGGTATGTCGGTAGGCTTGAAAGGAGTGTAGCCCGCTTCGTCGCCAAGTCCCATAACGCTCAAGCTGCTCATTAGCAGGAATTTCTCGGGAATGCCATCAGTCTCGCAAAGAATCGTTGTAAAATCCTTAAGGTATTCGTAATTGATGCGGTTAAAGTCTCGGAAGTTGGCACATTTAGTAGCTCCAAGATTGTGTATGATGAAATCCCATTTTCCGTTTTCGGCAATGAATAGGGATATCTGTTCTTTTAATACAGATTTGTCGGAGAAGTCAAGTTCGATGATATTTATCCGTTCGTCGGTCAGATATTCCAGCGATGTAGTGGCACGCACTGCCGCCCATGTCTCATAACCTCTTTTCAGAGCCTCCTCGACTATAAAACCGCCGACAAAACCGCCGGCACCTGTGATTAGAATCTTCTTCGCCATAATGTGTTGATATGATGTGGGTTAGAATAAACTTAACTGTGGGTTGAGAAGCTGGAAGGTCATGCGGTGGTGCGGAGAAGCTCCGTGAACTTCAATAGCAGCCCTGTGGTCGCGAGTGGGATAACCCTTGTTCTTTTCCCAGGCATACATGGGGTATTCCTGTGCTATCCTTCGCATATATTCGTCGCGATGAGTCTTAGCCAGAACCGAAGCAGCGGCGATACTCATCATTTTTCCGTCACCTTTCACGATGCAAGTGTGCGGCAAGTCCTGATATTTTGTGAATCGGTTTCCATCTATGAGCAGAGCCTCGGGGCGAGTTTTCAACTGGTCGATAGCCCTGTGCATAGCAAGGAAAGAGGCTTTAAGGATATTTATTTCATCGATTTCCTGCGGTGTGACGAACGCCACAGCCCATGCCAGTGCCTCGCGTTCGATAATAGGCCGCAAGGAGTCACGCTGCTTCTCGGTGAGCTGTTTGGAATCGTTAAGCAGGTCGTTGCTGAAACCCTCGGGAAGAATCACCGCAGCAGCCGTTACCGGTCCTGCCAGGCAACCGCGTCCAGCCTCATCGCAGCCAGCTTCAATGCGTCCTTTGATAAGGTAGGGTTCAAGCATAACGGTTACTTGTTGCGTTGGATAATGAAATTGAACAATGACTTGAAATCTTCCACAGCTTCCTCTTGCGGATAGCCGTTGAGAATCTCGAACGCCTCGTCACGCAAGCGTTCCATGGTGGAATAGGCATATTCAATGCCGCCCTCATTCTTGGCAAATTCTATAAGCGTAGCGATTTCCTCGCTGGAAAGCTCGTTCTTCTTCACCATCGTCACCATTTCCTCTTGCGCCGCAGCATTGTCTTTAGAAAGAGCGTAGATGAGAGGCAGAGTCACCTTTCCTTCACGCAAGTCGTTACCGGTAGGCTTTCCTATAGCCTTATCCTCAAAGTAGTCAAATATGTCGTCTTTTATCTGGAAGCACAGTCCGAGCAGTTCGGTAAACTTCATCAGGTCCTCAAGTTCTTTATCTCCTGCGCCAGTAGCGTGTCCGCTCACTTCCACGCAGCATTTGAAGAGTGAAGCCGTCTTGTGCTTTATGATGTCAAAATAAGTCTTTTCGTCAATATTATGCTGGCGAGCATTATCAATCTGGCTCATTTCTCCTAGAGAAAGTTCGCGTCCCAGGCGAGAAAGCACTGCCGTAATATTGTGGTTCTCGGTTTGTACGGCGCAATGCAGGGCTGCACTCACGAAAAAGTCGCCCACTAGCACCGAAATGTGATTGTCCCAAATGCGGTTAATCGTAGGCTGTCCTCGGCGTTCCTTTGATTCGTCTATAACATCGTCGTGTATAAGCGAAGCGTTGTGGAGAAGTTCGATAGCTGCGCCCGCATGAAGTACACTGCTGTTCACACCACCGAAGAACCGTCCGCTTAGAATCACCAGAATAGGTCTTATCTGCTTGCCCTTCGATTCCAGAAATTTTGTCACAATCTGGTGCATAAGAGCAGAGTCGCTGTTCAGAGCATTCTGGATTATGTCGTTAAGCTTGGAAAGATCCTGAGCTATATTTTGCTGAATTGATTTAATACCTCCCATATATTGACGATTAAGTCGCAAAATTAGCAATAAATATTAGAATCTGTTTAAATTTATTTCGATAAAATATTTAGCAGATAAATTTAGTTGTAAAAAGCTGTTAAAATAATTGTTTTAGTGGGAATGACTGTTTAAATTTGTTCAAGAGCGGGCAGGTTGTTAGCTTGTTGGCACAAAGAGCACATGAGCTAAGAGAAAATAAAGAATTAGATGATAATTTACATCAAAGACCATAACAATATGAAGAAATTAAGGTACATATTTTGTTTAGTACAACAGCGTCATACAAATGCATATAAAGAATTTGACGATGCGGGAGTTTCTGATTGGGAATATAATGTTTGTTTCATAAAAGATTATTTGTCTCTTAAAGTACGAAAATTAGGCATTGAAACACCTTTTTTCAATCTATTGTCAGTTTCTCCTAGGAATATAGAAAAAGGATATATAGATAATGATGAGTACCTCCAACTTGTAAAAGTTTTTACGCCCTTCTCTAATGATGAAATGTTGGCATTAATTAATACCAAAGATTTCAAAACGCGCATTGAAATGTACTTGTCTGTTTTGGAGCGTGGTTATAGAATAGCAAGTGAGTATTACGATATACAGATTGATAAACTTCTTGAATTGCATCGGCAATTTAGAGAAGGAGGATATAAGCATGAATGGCTTTTCAAAAAGAAGCCCATAAAAGAGTACGGGATTTATGTGTTCTTTAACTGCTACTTTACAACCATTGATTTCAGATTGGAATTAGAGGTGTATGATATAAAAAAGACACAACTACTTACTAAAGGAGTCGTTTTTCGAACGGCACCGGATAGAATTCATTTTGGAAAAGATTTCAATAAGGGTATTGAAATTGATAACGACAAGATGTATCTGCTTGATTTCCTTGAAAAGAGAGCCTTTGAGTTTGACTTAGATAAATTAAGCAAAGGGGAATTTAATGTAATACAATTATCAGAAGTGCGTGATTATACAGAAATAATAGATCGAATAAATTGGCTGAAATAACAAAAGATGAGGGCTTGTCTAAAATATATAATAACACTTTTGTTTGTGTCGCTAAATATACAAAGCAGCGCAAGCATCATTAGATTATATAATTTCGAAAGCGACCTTATAACCGAAAATACAATCCCCAAACGGTTGTATATCGACGGCGGATATATAGACATTAACTTCAACACAAACACGACTTCCTACAAATACTACATCTATGACCATCAGGGAAGCGTGAGAGCGGTGCTGAACTCATCGGGAACGGTAATCCAGTCGACCGACTACTCGGCATACGGAGTGCCGAGCACGAGGTATCAGATGAATGCCGACAACCGCTTCCACCTGGGCTTGGAGTGGCAACCGATGAAGGGTTTGTACGGATACTACAACAACGCCCGCTTCCGCGACGCCCTTCTCGGGGGAACTTTCCTTCAGCAAGACCCGCTCGCAGAAAAATACTACCCATTCTCGCCGTACCACTACGGAATGAATAATCCGCTGAAGTTTACTGATAAAACAGGGAAATTCAGTCATGAATGGCAAGCTCAAACAGCAAAAGGATTTCAAACTGTAATTCCGGGTCAACAGTCAGGCATTATTAAATTTAATAATACAGAAAATAACGCTTACCGATATACATTTAATACAACTTCCAAGGAAAATGGTGAATATGTAGTAACTACTCATTATGGAGTTAGTCGGAGTCTTGCAAATAATCTGCAAAATACAGGAGATGCTATGGTCGTCGGTGGATTTGCAACGGCTTTAACAATTGTAGGTGCAGAAGCAGGATTTGCCACAATGGCTATTGGAAACGGATTGTCAACCACAGGTAGCTTACTGGAAATGGGGGTTGATTTATTGAACTCTGATTTTGGCAGAAGTTCAAAAGAGGCTGTGTCAACAGTAATTAACATAGGATTTGATACCCTTTGGGATGTTTTTTCGCCAAGTAAAAAACTGGGGAATAAATTAATGAAAGGTTCTGCTGATGTTAAATTAACTATAGCAGATTTCATTATAGATAAGACTCTTTTCTCAGAAGGAAATAGTGAAACGGAAAAAGATTAACAAGAAAAATAGTTACTAATTTATATAATTAATATTTTTAACATATGAGCAAAAGTGATATCGGTGTAATAATCATGATAATTATTGCCTTAATAATATTTATTATATTAAGCATTTATTCGATTAAATGTTTATCTCGTGAAGCTCAAAAAACACTAGTAGGTATATGTAATACAATTAGTTCAATCGGTTGTACCATCTGTCTAATCTGGTTATTGTGCTTTTTTTTAGGATGTTTAATAAAAATACCATATATTATAACAGGAGTATTCTTTTTAATCTTTGGAATATCTGTTATTATTAGTCTATGGAATCGTATAATAAAATGTACTGATAAAATCTTTTTGGCAGACAAAATTGCAGGAATGGTGTACGCGATAATTTTTCTTATTATCGGAATAATTTTGATAGTATTCCATTTAGTAAATTTTGGAGAATATATTATTAATATTTTTAGGTAATCATACGGGTGATGAATAAACTTAGGAAAAATATGATATTGTTCCTATTTGCTCTGCTCTATATTCCAATATGCTTAGGGAACCACCTGAACCAGCCGCTGAAGATAAGTTTCGGCGACGGCAGCTACATAGAGCATAAGTATAGGAGCGACGGCACATACTACGGTCGCTTCGAGCGGGAGCGTATAATCTCGACGGTAAACGGCGGCACTTCCACCAGCACATCGCTCAGGTCGCTAAGCTTGACTAAGACAGGTGATTTTATCCTGGAAAATACAATCCCCAAACGATTGTATATCGACGGCGGATATATAGACATTAACTTCAACACAAACACGACTTCCTACAAATACTACATCTATGACCATCAGGGAAGCGTGAGAGCTGTGCTGAACTCATCGGGAACGGTAATCCAGTCGACCGACTACTCGGCATACGGAGTGCCGAGCACGAGGCCCCCTAGATTTAGCCGTTTATTGTGCGGAAAGGCTGAAAAGTTCGGTATTTTAAGTTGCTTCAATTGGTCTATTTGAGAAATAGTTGTAACTTCGCATAACCTTAAGGTTCTTGTGAAAATGGAAGAGAAAAGACTTTTTTTGCTAGATGCTTATGCATTGATATATAGAGCCTACTATGCGCTCATTAATGCTCCTCGCATGTCGTCGAAGGGGTTTAACACTTCGGCAATATACGGATTTGTCAACACTTTGCAAGATGTGCTGAAACGCGAGAATCCGAGTCAT
>JAFOXR010000018.1 GCA_017391675.1 Muribaculaceae bacterium | reverse complement strand
TAGGAATGCCAACAAACATGAATCACACAACAAATCCACCAAAGGTGTAAAATATAAATTGAAGAAGTGATTAAATGATGTTATTTAGAACTAAGAAAGCCAACTTACCCAATAATGGATAGGTTGGCTTTAGGGGAGTTTGTAAAACAAACTACGATTTTATAATTATTTTTAGTATAAACGAATAAAGGTCTCTATCAAAGAAATAAATCTCTTTAATTTTTATCAGGCTTCGGGGCTAATTTTGCATCTACGAGTGCTTGGTTTATGTTTTTAGAATCAATAATGAATTGATATTCGAGGTTATATTTCCATGCTACTTCAAAAGTGTAAAGACCTTCTTCTGTTAAGATATTCTCTAAAGTTACATATGCTCCATTTTTATCCTTTAAATCATAAAAATTTTGCCCTTTAAAAACTTTTCTCGCTTCTTTATTTACAATCTTTACATATATGGGGTCATCACTATAATCTATATCTAAAGTACCATTACAATATTCATCAAATTCTAAATAGATTGAATAATCATATTCTATGCCTGTTGTATTTCGAGCGATTAAACGAATACCTAATAAATCTCCAGAAGTAGCATTATTTCTAAATATGCCATAAAAATCTGCAGAAATATAATGTTTACCAGTTGGCTCGTCAAAATCGTTAACAATATCTCCAATTCTCCAAATTTGTGGCTTAATCGTTTCGCTGTTATTACTTTTCTTGTTTTCACTACATCCAAACATTACTACTGAAAGGATTAAAAGGCATAGGTGTTTTTTCATTTTGATTTTTATTGTTTTGTGTTTCTCATCTCCCAATGAAACAGTTAATATACGGACACAAAAAAGGTGTGGAGATTGTACTTATGTCTTATCTTGTTATCAGGTCTTCGCTACCTATGGAATAGATAAGACAATAGCTCCCACACCGATATTGCTATATAGTGCCACGCAAAGTGGCATTGATATAGGCAACCAATGCAGGTGCTATTGTTAATCTCATCTTCATTCCATTTCAAAGTTGCGAAGTTTGATAACAGAAGATAAAATTTCAATAACACCTTTCGTTAATATGTAAAGACACATCTGCCAACTCTTTGGTTGATGTGTGTGATGCAAAGTTAACAAAAAATGTTATTATGGGAGCATTTCCCCCAAGAAAATAAAAATTACGGGTTTGTTTCCTGACTTAGAAGAACAGAAGAACAAATATACCTAAGGTATTAAATTGCATACTAACCGGTGGTGAGCGAAGCGCGACCTCTGGTGATAACGCACCCTTTCGGCTAGCATCTGAAGGATGCCAGTTCTCTTAAATGCGACCTTTAAGGTCGTGTTATATATGAGTGGATTAGTGTCCGCACATGGCGCTTCGCTTACGCGCGGTTAATACGCCGTTTTATGCCAATCGGCATAAAAACGAATGCTTTGAGTTTCATTCCATTGCTGGGGCGGAACTTTTTGGAACTGGAGTGGCGGGGAATAAAAAAATGGAAGTTCAAAAAAGAACTTCCATTCATTGTTTCTGGTGACCTCGGAGAGGCTCGAACTCTCGACCCACTGATTAAGAGTCAGTTGCTCTACCAACTGAGCTACGAAGTCATCATCTTTCGTTGATTTCGGTTGCAAAGGTACGCCTTTTTTTTGAATTAGCAACTATTTAGGCAATTTTTTTTTGCAATAAATCGAAAAAAAGAAAGATTATTTGTGTTATCCGCAGTGGAAATACTGTTTTACAAGCGTTAGCATAGCTTCCTGATTGCCGTCAATGTCCTGGCGCAATGTCTTGTCCTTGTAGGCACGAAGTTTCTTTATAATGCCGTCAATCATTGCAGGACTGAATACATTGTGGCGTTCGAAAATCTCGCGTTGCTTTTCTAGGCAGTCGGCCGAAGCTTCGCAACTGTCGGGAAGTTGAGCCAATGCTTTAAGCTTGTGTTCGTTTTCTTTCTGGTGAATATTCACATTAACATAAGTGCGTTCAGCAATCTCGAGTGCGTTAGCTAGTTCAAATCCGTAGCGGCATGCTACAGCTAGACCTGCAATCAATTGGTACAAGTCGGCAGAACCGTCGGGAGAACGCATTTCTACTGTTTGCTTTTGAGAGGTGTCATATCGGCATTCTCCTTCAAGCGGATTGGCGATGCGGCACATATCCGATTTTGCAGCCCAGCCAAGAGGCACGCGCACTAGCACAGAGCGGTTGCGGTCGCCCCAACAGATGTTGGTAGGAGCTTCCTGGTGTGGTACCAGGCGGAAATATGAAGTTGGGTTGGTGTTGCCGAATGAAGTGATTGACGGAGCAAGTTCCATCATTCCTGCGATAGCTTTGCGAGCAGTTTCAGAAAGCACGCCGTCCTGAAGCATCATGTTCTTACCGTCCTTCATAATGCGCATGTGCACATGAAGTCCCGAACCGGCCTTGCCTGTTGTAATCTTAGGAGCAAAAGTAATGTCAAGTCCTAGTTTGTAGGCAAGATTGCGGATAATCCATTTAGCAATCATCAGTTGGTCGGCAGCCTTTTCGGCATTTACAGGAAGGAACTCAATCTCATTCTGCTCATAAATCATGCCGTCTATTGTAAAGTTGCCCACTTCGGAGTGTCCGTACTTAATAGAGCCGCCAGCTTGTGCAATGTAAGACATGCACTTGGTGCGGAAATCGTTGAACTTGGCATAAGGAGCCGATTCGTGATAACCTTTCTGGTCGGTAGCCGGGAATAGAGAAGAATCGGGAGCTATCACATAATATTCCAGTTCGCCCATAGCCTGGAATTCCATGCCGGTAACTTCATTGAAAGCGCGGCAAGCCTTGCGAAGTGTATTTTCAGGAGAACTTTCCAGCATTTCCCCGTCCTTATTGAAATAAGAACAAAGCATAGATAGCGTAGGTATTTCGGCAAACGGATCAAGAAATGCAGTACAGAAACGAGGCACTACATACAGGTCGCTGCTGCCAGCTTCAATGAAAGGGAATAAACTTGAGCCGTCCACGCGTTCACCGCAGGTGAGGATTGCTTCCAGGTAGGCTTCATTGTTAATCACGAAGTTAAGTGTCTTAAGTCTTCCGTCACCAGCGGGATACATGAAGTTCACCATTTTGATTCCGTTTTCGCTGATATACTTGATGATATCGGCTTTGGTAAACTCGCTGCTAGGCTTATTCAAATAAGCCACAACTGGGTTTGGATTGAGATTCAGTTCTTTATTCATGTTATAAAGTATAAGTAAATATTATTCAGATATTAGAACATAACAGAATTCATTCTGCTAGTTAATACAAAACAAAGATATATAAAATTTATATTTTTACATCACTTATTGCAACTTAAGTGCATTAGTTTACTATCTTTGCATAGAATTTGCCACTCCATGAGTGGATTATGTTGTAAATTAATTACTGATGAAAACTATGATTCACAAACTTCCACGGCTGACAGCAGCCCTTTTTCTTATAGTATTTGCCGCATTCTCAGTGTGCGCATCTTCTTTGGGTAATGTTATAAACTTCAAGAAAAGCGCAGACGAGGTGATTGTAACTTCGCAAAAAGGCAAACTGATAATCACTCCTTATAGCAGCGATATTGTTAAGGTGAAAGTAATCCCTGCAGGGGAAACCGTTGCCGAAAAGGCTTCAAAAAGCGTAGTGCTGCAACCGGGCAAGCCAAGATTCTCGGCAAGTGAAGATGATGCATGCATAACCGTTGCTCTCAAGGGAGGCAATAGCGTGAAAATAGACAAGGCAACATCGCAGGTTCGATTCATCTCTCGAGGAAGAACAGTGCTTGAAGAGAAGGACGGAATTACCCGTAACGGGAAAGAACGCCGCATTTCTTTCAAGAGCCAGGAGGGTGAAGCTTTCTACGGCTGTGGAGAGCGTGGCGTGGGCTACAACCTTAAAGGCGACACTATGGTAATGTTCAATAAGCAGAATTATGCTTATGGCAAGGGTGACCGCACTTCACAAATGAACATCACAGTGCCATTCTATATTTCTTCGCTTGGATATGGAGTATACTTTGATGACTATACCGCATCAAAGCTTGTGCTGAAGAATCCTGTTGAATACATCACAGAAAGCCGCACCCCCGTATCTTATTATGTCATCTTCTCCGAAAAGGGCGACATAGCAGGAGTGGTGAAGAATTACACTGCGCTTACCGGCCGTCAGGAACTTGCTCCTTTCTGGGCGTTGGGATACATCACTTCAAAGTACGGTTATCGCACTCAAGCCGAAACCGAAGGCGTTATTGACACGCTCCGTCGTGAAGGATATCCTGTTGACGGTATCGTGCTAGACCTTTACTGGTATGGAAAAGAAGAGGACATGGGTCGCTTTGAATGGAACAAGACACAATGGCCCGACCACAAAGGCATGCTTGCAAAACTGAAAGATGACGGAGTAAAGACTGTAATCATTTCACAGCCTTATATCAACAAGATAGGTGCAATTGACAACTACAACATGATGAAGGCTGCCGATATGCTCACTAAGGATTCGTTAGGCAATGTTCACGATGTTACCACATGGGTGGGCGAAGCTGGTATGCTTGATGTGAGCAACCCGAAGACACGCGAGTGGATGTGGAATCGTTACAAGCTGCTTACCGACGAAGGTGTAACAGGCTGGTGGGGCGACTTGGGCGAGCCTGAAGTGCATCCGCTCACAATATGCCACGCTAATGGTGAAACAGCTAGCGAATATCACAATATCTACGGAAACGAATGGAGCCGTATCATCTACGACGGTTTCAAGAAGGATTATCCTCGCACACGACTAATGACGCTTATGCGTGGCGGTACTGCAGGCTTGCAACGCTTCTCGGTGTTCCCATGGAGTACCGATGTGGGCCGTTCATGGGCAGGATTGCAGGCTCAAGTGCCTATCATGATTAACAGTGCATTGAGCGGTTTCGGCTATATGTCGCACGATGTGGGCGGATTTGCTGTTGACCCTGAAAATCCAGTAAACGAGGAATTGTATGCTCGCTGGTTGCAATTGGGATTATTCACTCCAGTGTTCCGCACTCACAGTACGGTGAAGGCTGAACCTTATCACTACACAGCGCCAGGCTATCAGGAAGCATTCAAGAAGATTGTTAAGGCTCGCTATGAGTGGCTGCCTTACAACTATACGCTAGCCTATGAAAATGCAGTGAGCGGAGCGCCTTTCGTACGCCCTCTTAATTTCTATGATACCGAAAAGAACGAAGCAACAGCCGATATTCAAGACGAATACTTGTGGGGACGCAATGTGCTTGTTGCTCCAGTACTTGACCCAGGAAAGACATCTCGTGAAGTATATTTCCCTGCTGGTAAATGGTACTCGCTAGAAAATACTGATAAGGTATTCAATGGTCCTGCTACGATAGAATGCGAAGCTCCATTGCACACTATACCTGTCTTTGCCAAAGCGGGAGCATTCATTCCTATGGCCGACTATGAAATGCGCAGCACCGAGAAATATGATCCGTCACGCTATCTGATAAAATACTTCAGTGGCGCCGACAAGAGCGAATACTCTCTATTTGACGACGACCGCACAAGCACTCGCACAATAGAAGAAAACAAGTATCAGCTGATAAATTTCTTGGCTCGTGAAAATGATGAATTCCTTACAATCTCTATTGACACCGAAGGCTATGGATATCTTACTATTCCTGCTGAGCGCGTGTTTACATTCGAAATTATTGCATTGGCCAAGGCTCCAGCTGAAGTATCGTTTGGCAAGAACAAGATGAAGGAAGTAAGTTCAAAGGCTGAACTTGCCGACAACACCTACTACTATGATGCTGCAACGGCTACGCTATACGCAAAAACTGCATGGAGCTACAAGCCACGCACGCTATCGGTAAAGAAATAACGGCGCGTGTGATATAAGAATAGAAAGCGAAGGCTATTATAGTCTTCGCTTTTTCGTTTTAAAGGTATCATTATCCTTTACCAGAGGCTTTAACCGATTCAGAACCGCCGGCATTGTCCAGTCGTTTAGAACCGCTATTATGCTTGCGGCCCCATTGAATATTCCAACGCACGCCTATCACGCAAAGCCGTTGTGTTGCCTGCAGGAATGATGTCCGTTTGTAGCCTGCATATTTGTTTCGGTTTTCCGATTCCACCTTGAAATCGTCGGAGAACGGGTTCATGCAGCCTAGCATAAAATGTAAACTCTTGTGCTGATACATTAGGACTAGTATATGCGCCGATTCACCTCCACTTAACGATTCGCCCCATAGAGAATTGTAATTGGTTGTTATCTGTGCACCTATTGACCAGTTCCAGTGACTTATCTCCGCGAAGCAGTTCCAGTAGGTATTGTTATAGGTGTGGGTGTAGTCATTGCCATGCATTATATATCTGTTAAAGCCGAAATGTGCCGATGCCGATACCCAATTTTTCCAGTTGTTCAGTGCGGCATGGACCTCATAGTTGAAAACATGAGCATTCTTATGGTTGGCATATGAGCTGATGATGTTATCTCCTTCCCAATACTTGTATTCCATGATGGGTTTGTGATGATAGCGGTAAGTTCCTCGCAGATAACCGTAGAATGCCCCTTTGGATAATTCGTACTGCACTTGAGAACGATAAGTCGTATAGTTCTTGAGGTTGGCATTACCCATGCTCACCTGAGCATTGTCAATCTGCTGCCGCACATTGGTTAGCTGTGAAATCGAGGGCGTGTTGCCGTAAGAGGAAAGGTTGAGCTTGAAAGTTGAAGCATTGCTCGGGCGATAGCGTACACTCAGTTTCGGTCTCAAGAAAACAGTTGAATTAGATACCTCGCCAGTGCGATTGTAATAATGCGTAGCCCCAAGTCCTAGTGTCATGTCGGTTTTGCTCCCTATGCGTCTCCAGTATTCGCCAAATGCATACAAGTTATTCCAGCGAGTGCTGTATTTCTGCTGAAGTTCGGGATATTCGCTGTTGCTCCAGTTCCCGGTATACCTTATACCGCCAGTGAATCGGCTGTTTTTCCAACTCTTCTCATAGTCGGCTTCGGCAACAAGGCGATAGCTCTTTCCGTTAATTCTAGTGTTAATATCGGTTGAAGCATCTAAGTCCTGTCCTTCGTCGTCAAGGAGAAATTCCGTGTATTTGCGTGAACTGTTGCTAGGCGTAACAGTTCCCACCACATTGAACACCAGCAGCTGATTTTTCTTCAAATTGCGCTGATAATAAATATCCAGTGACGGGTTGAAACTTTCAGATGAATTGATGTCGTTCATCATGAACCTGTTGCCAGTATCGCTATTAGTGAGAATGCCCTTGTAATCGTTGTGCTTAGTGTTGTTGTAATACATGCTAGCCTGCACAAAAAGCAACTGCTTGTCGGGGTCGGTAAAACTGTAACTCATTGAAGTCCAGTTGTTGATATTCGTAGCGTCGGCTGGCATACCTTCCTCCACTCTCTCATATCTGGAGCCGTCGGCTCGAGTAAAGTATTCGGTATTGTTACGCCACTGTCCTAAATTCCAGCGAGGTTGAAAATTGTTGTCAATGGAGAATTCCGACTTCTTGTAGTTGAGTTTAAGTCCGTTATAAAAGTCGTGGTAACCCTTGTTCAACCCTTGTGTAAGATTGGTGTAGTAGCTGCCGCCCGATGTTGGATTCTTTACAATAAAGTCAATCACCACTTCGGCATCGCCATAGCGCAATGAGGGGCTATCGTGGTATTCCACTCTCACCACCGTGCGAGGGTCAATCGTCTGTATGTCCTTATCGCTCACGGTCCTGCCGTTTATACGCAAATCCACTTTCCCGCTTGATGCCAATTTTATGGACTGGTCTACGGGATTGACAATGAGGGAAGGAACATTAAGTTTGCGAAGCAGGTCCACGCCGTTTGCCGAACCTTTAATCTGTTCGGCATTAGGGAAAAGCTGTTTGCGATCGGCTTTGCTGATTACAGGCGCAGCTTTCACTTCTATTTCGCCTAATTCTTTAGTGAGCGAGTCGGCAGGAGTTTGTGCATAGGCACATGCATATATAGCAAGGCTTAAAGCCATGACAAGCATAGATTTCATTTTCTTAAAGTTTATTGATTAATAAATTCTGGAAAAAAGCCTTTAAATACCCCGCGCCGATATTTTCAAGCCTTTCTATGCATTAGACTGCACAACAATCGCAATAGGTTGCATTCGCCATAGTTTTTTAAAAAAATAATTTTACCGGTGCTGATGTTATAAGTGGTGAAAAGCATTGAAAGTATAACTGCAATCAATGTATAGATGCTTGCTAATACAATATTTTTCATGAGGATAAATATATTGAAATATATATGAAAATAACCAATTTCTTATTGTATCTTTGTGAAGAATGTTTGGACGGGAAACTTATCACTGTCCCTATAAATAGAACTGTATGAAATTTAGAACGATTATTGTCGGTGCTATCTCTGTGCTATTGTCATCTTCTGCAGTAGCTCAATCTGCAAGCATAAGCACTTCTTCGAGCGGCTATTTGGCGCGTGGTGAGCAAATGTATAACATAGGCAACTACAATGGCGCTATCGATCAGCTCACTCATGCTAAGGGTATGCTTATTGCAGATGAGGAGCGTGAACAAGCCGACTTACTTATAGCTAGAAGCTATTTCGCCAAGGGCGATACCGGTAATGCACTGATAACACTTAACAGGTTTCTGGTAGATTATCCGTCTTCTTTCAGTGTGCCTCATGTGAATGCTGCAATAGCCGACCTGTATTTCTATACTGGCCGCTATGCTGGAGCAATCGGTCATTATGAGGGGGTTAATATGCAAGCATTGCCGGGTTCGCTAAGTGAAGATGTTAAATATCGCTTGGCATATTCATGCTTGCGCGTGAAGGCAGGCGACAGTGTTGGTGGTAAGGAACTGAGCGATGAAGATGTGGAAGGCTATCGTCAGCAGGCTAAATCGCTGTTCGAGTCGCTTTCGGTCAGTCCTCGCTATCGTGATGCTTCGATGTTCTATCAGGCATATATGAAGTATGAGAAGAATGACTATGACTATGCTCTTGACGATTTTTCGGCAGTTTCCAAGAATGGAGAACTTGGCTATATCGCCAAATACTACATGTGCCAGATTCATTATGTAAAGGGCGATTTTGACAATGTTATATCTGATGGCATTGAATTGCTGGAAGACGGCAAGGAAAATAGCATGAAAAACGAGATAAGCCGCATCGTAGGCGAGTCCTACTATCGTGGTGGTGACGAAGAGAATGCTGTAAAGTACATCAATCAGTATATAGAAACTGCCGAAGCTGAACCGATGCTTTCGGCTCAGTATATTCTAGGCGTGCTGAATTACCAGAAAGGCGAATACCCGGCAGCAATAAAACTGCTGAGCGCACCTTCGCAGGAAGAGAATGTGCTAGGACAAAGCGCTTACTACTATCTGGGACAGGCTTATCGCAAGCAAGGAAATATGCCTCTTGCCACAATGGCTTTTGAGAAGGCAGCAAAGCAGTCATACAGCAAGGATACGCAAGAAGCGGCAATGTACAACTATGCTGTGATTCAGAACGAGGGAGGCCGCACACCTTTCGGCAAGGCCATTGAGATGTTTGAAAGTTTCTTGAAGCAGTTCCCTGATTCGCGTTATGCCGATGAGGTGAGCGAATACATGGTGTCGCTATATGTTACAGGCAACGATTATTCCAAGGCTCTTGCAAGCATTTCGCGCATAAAGTCGCCATCGGACAAGGTGCTCGGCGCAAAGCAAGTGGTTCTGTTCAATCTGGGCGTTGAGGCGATTTCCAACGGCAAGGTGAGCAAGGCTCAGGATTATTTCACTCAGGCGCGTGCGCTTGCTAAGTATGATAAGGAACTGGACAAGCACAACAGCCTATGGTTGGGTGAATGCGCTTACCGAAAGGGCAATTTCGAGCAAGCTGCAAAATACCAGAATGAATTCCTTAAGGCTGTGAATTCCAGCGACAGCAACTATGCTCTGGGTTACTACAACCTGGGATATAGCCGTTTCAAGCAACGCAATTACGAGGCTGCCCGAAATGCATTCAAGAAGGCGATTGCAAGCGGTAGCTTGAGCGAATCGCTTAAGAATGATGCCAACAACCGAATAGGCGACACTTTCTATTATTCCGAGGATTTCAATACGGCAGAGAGCTATTACGACAAGTCTTCGGGAGATTATTCGCTTTACCAGAAAGGCATTATGCTCGGCCTGGAAAAGAAATACAAGGCTAAGGTGGAAAAGATGCAGGAGGTTATGGACAAGTATCCGTCTTCTCCGCTTGTGCCAATGGCTATGCTGGAGCAAGCCGATGCCTATGTGAGCATGAACAGCAGCAAGAAGGCTATTGCGGTTTATAACGCACTCATAAAGAAATATCCTGGCAATGCTTATGCTCGCAAGGGTATGCTCAACAAAGCTATTACCGAAAGGAATGCCAAGAACGAGGCCAGTGCCATAGAGGCTTACAAGGCGGTAATTTCACAGTATCCTACAAGCGAAGAGGCTGTGATAGCGCTGGAGGACCTCAAACTGATATATGCCGAAAGGGGAGAACTTTCCAAGTTGTCTGATTTTGTAGCTTCGGTGAAGAATGCGCCTAAGCTTGATGTGAACGACATGGACCGCCTGGCGTTTGAAGCGGCCGAAAAGGCTTATATGGAAAACAACAGCAACATCGAGAAGATGAACGGTTATCTGAAGTCTAATCCTGATGGGGCTTATACGGCAAATGCAAAGTACTATGTGGCAAAGTACAATTTCAACAAGGACCGTAAAACTGAAGCGTTGGCATTGCTTGAGGAACTGGAAAAGACAAGCGAAGACGCTTCTTTCATGGAAGATGCGTTGGCTATGAAGGCTTCTATTCTATCATCGCAGAACAAGAATAAGGAGGCGTTGGCTACCTATCGAAAGCTTGCCGAGAAGGCTTCAAGCACCGATAATAAACTCACTGCCCAACTCGGTATACTGCGTCTATCGGAAAAGACCGGCGATAATGCTGCTGTGATAGAATGCGCCAACGAGCTGTTGAGGCTGGGAGGACTTACTGCCGAGGAAGAAAATGAAGTGACTTTCGCTCGTGCTAACGCTAGCTACAAGGATGGTAAAACCGCTCAGGCAGCGAAAGATTTCTCTTTGCTTGCTCAAGATGTGCGCAACATATATGGTGCGAAGTCGGCATATTTCCTTGCCGAGATACAGTTCAAGAACGGAAATCTGAAAGATGCCGAAAAAACGCTTAACGGCATGATTGATGAGGGTACTCCGCACGAATACTGGCTGGCTCGAGCCTTTATCCTGCTTGCCGATGTCTATCATAAGCAGGGCAACTCTTTCGAGGCATGCGAGTATCTTGAGAGCCTTAAGAACAACTATCCTGGCGAAGAGAAGGAAATCTTCAATATGATAGACGAGCGACTTAAAGACTGGAAAAAATCGTCCAAAAAATAATATGAGTAACGCAATGAAAAGAACAGGACTATATATAGCGGCATTGTTGATGACTCTGGCAGGAACTGTCGCAGTCAATGCGCAGGAAACGACACTTACTAAAGAAATCACTGTGGAAACCGAATTTGTTCCGGTGGAGCAGAAAGTTTCTAAACTTAATGTTCTGCCCGAAGCACGCAAGACTGCCGTATCTCAGAAATCTCTGTCATACAGCGATTGGAACGAGGTAGTGGATTTTCCGCACGAGATAGACAAGTTTGAGCCTTATGGCTACAAGACCAAATATCCGTTCTCCAAGGCAAGGGGCTATGTAGATGCAGGTATTGGCTTGCAGCTTGATGTGGTGGGCAGCGCCGGTTACCGCTTCATTGAGAACAGCAGGCAAACACTCGGAGCTTGGCTGCAGCACACATCGTCATGGAATGGAAAGAACACTTCGGCGCTAGCAGGCGAGAATCCGTTAAAGAAAAAGTTCAATGACAATGTGGTGGGAGTGGATTATACGCATAGGTTTGACAGCGGAATCCTGAGCGCAAGCGCATTCTACCATTACGACCGCTTCAATTACTTCGGAGCCAATGACCAGTTGCTTGTTGCGACTCCTCTGGAGAATCAAACTATAAACGAGTTTGGCATTGTGGCACAATGGACGAAACCTGTGATAGTGAAGAAGGATGAACCGCAATTCACGGCACAGCTCAAGTTCAACCACTTCGGTTATTCCGATAACATAGTTGAGAATCTGAAAGGTCTTAAGGAAAACCATGTGCAGCTGAAGGTGGGCAGTGAGGGCATTTTCGGTTCGTTCTCGTTAGGCATCAAGGCCACAGCCGACTACCTTCTGTACTCTAATTGCTCGGTTGAGGACAAAAGTGAATGGATAGGGCAGCTTAAAGCTACACCATACATAAGGTATAGTTTGGGAAATCTAAGCCTCAAAGGCGGATTAAATGTAGACCTGTCGGCTCACGATGGCTCCACAGTGCGTTTGTCGCCCGATGTGAACATTGACTATAAGATTCGTGACGGTATAGCAGTGTATGCCAATGCGGGCGGCGGTAAAACGCTTAACACATTGAGTGGCGTGCATGCCGAGTGCAGTTACATTGCGCCTAATCAAGTGCTGGGAAGCTCCTATAGTCCCGTAAACGGAGAATTGGGAATAAGGATTGGTTCGTTTGCAGGATTCTATGCAAAACCGTTCTTTGCCTATGGCGTATTCAAGGACGCATTGCTGCCTTATGCCCAACGCCTGATAATCGACAATGAGGAAATAAACGCAGTAGCACCTTATGTGTATATGCAGAAATATGAAATAAGCGGTTGGAAAGCCGGAGTGCAGTTAGGTTACAACTATAACGGCATCGTTGATGCAAAAGCTAGCTTCCAGTATTCTCCGCAAGATCAGAAGAAAGGCTACCGCACAGGCTTCGACAGGGCAGAAATGGTTGCCGATGTCCAAGTGAAGGTGACACCGATAAAACCGCTTGCTATAACTCTAGGTTACGAGTTGCGAGCTAACCGCTGCTATTACAACTACTATGGCTCAATAGGCACACCGCCTATCGAATCGTGGGGCAGGGAAGAACTTGACAATGTGAACCGCCTAAGCCTAGATGCCTCTTATCAAATAAATAAAACAGTGGGCGTATTTGTTAATGCCAACAATTTGCTGAACCAAAAGTGGGACGAGTTTGTTGGTATGGGCGTGCAGCAGATAAATGCTCTGGCAGGCGTGAACATAATGTTCTAGGCTAGCAGTATAGACAGCATCTATATGTGTATAGATTTTGTCAGTTGCATAAAATCGGAACGATTTTTAACTTTGTACCAATAAAATTAAAAACTACAAAACAATTAAAACTACAAGACTATGGCTAAAAGTGTAAAAGGAACTCAAACAGAGAAGAATCTGTTGACATCATTTGCTGGTGAATCACAAGCAAGAATGAGATATACTTATTTCGCAGAAAAGGCGAAAGAAGAAGGTTTCGAACAAATCGCAGCAATCTTCATGGAAACTGCTGAACAAGAAAGAGAACACGCTAAGCGCATGTTCAAGCATCTTGAAGGCGGAATGGTAGAAATCAACGCTTGCTATCCTGCAGGAGTGATCGGTACTACAGCCGAAAACCTTAAGGCAGCAGCCGAAGGCGAACACGAAGAATGGTCACTTGACTATCCTAAGTTTGCCGAAACAGCAGCCGAAGAAGGATTCCCTGCAATCGCAGCAATGTATCGTGCAATCGCAGTAGCAGAAAAGGCTCACGAAGAACGCTACATGGCACTATTGAAGAATGTAGAAGAATACACAGTGTTCAAGAAGGACGGTAAGGTATACTGGCAATGTCGCAACTGCGGTTATGTAATCGAAGCTAGCGAAGCACCAAAGGCATGTCCAGCATGCTTGTATCCTCAAGCTTACTTTGAAGTGCAAAAGACAAACTATTAATAAGTCTTATCACATACCACAAAAAGGGCGAGCCAAAATAAATAATGGCCCGCCCTTTTAGATTTAACCGAACAGCAAGGATTTAACTAATCACTCAGCATAACCTATCATAAAATATAGGAAAAGCAAGATTTTTACATATTATATGATAGGTTGTGGAAAATGTGGAGTTATAATAAGAATAATTTATTAAAATTTTTGAGTCTTTGTACCATATAATCTGAAACGAAAGGAGTAATTTCTAAATGGAATCCTTCGCCATTGCGTTGGAATAAATAACATTTAGAATTATGATTTACGGATACATTAGAGTAAGCAGTGATAAACAAACTGTAGAGAATCAGCGATTTGAAATCAACAATTTCTGTGAGAGAGAAAACATCAAAATTGATGGTTGGATAGAAGAAACTATTAGTGGTACAAAAGCCTATAACAAAAGGCAACTTGGTACGCTGTTAAGACGAATACAAAAAGATGATTTGATTATATGTGCAGAACTCTCTCGTCTTGGTCGTAATCTATTTATGATTATGGAGATACTCAATATTTGTATGACAAAAGAGTGTCGAGTATGGACTATCAAAGATAACTATCGTCTTGGGGAGGATATTCAAAGCAAGGTACTTGCTTTTGCATTTGGGCTATCTGCAGAGATAGAGCGCAATCTTATCAGCCAGCGAACAAAGGAGGCTTTGGCTCGAATAAAATCTGAAGGTCGTCATATTGGTAGGGGGTTAGGTAAAAGGAATTGTCAGTTAAATCAAAAATGCGCATCAAAGCACAATTACATTATTAAACAGCTTTCAGATGGTGTTAGCATTCCAATTATAGCAAAAAAAATAAAGGTCGCGCGAGGGACTCTTTATAGATATTTGGCATATACAGAAATCAGAACTCCTCAAAAATCCAATAATGATAGGTGGAATAGAGGGATTTATTAATCTAAGTATAATGTCCGTTTTTTGAAGACTGACCCAAAGGCTCGCTATCAAGGGTATTCGTTCTATTTTAGGGAGGGATTTTGTTGGATAGATGTCAATTCAACCTATCTAAAAGCGAGATTAAAAGGAAATGGTGTATTTGATGTACTGAGCATGACGTTATTTACTATGACTCAAATTCCTGATTGGTACTATGTTAGCATCATTAACTC